>DATEMT010000205.1:0-12123 GCA_035275445.1 Methyloceanibacter sp.
CCCGATCCCCGGCATCAACCCGCAGGCTCTCGCCGACGTGTTCCGCCAGCAGCAATCGGGCCTGCTCGGCATGTTCGACATGTTCTCCGGCGGCGCGGTCGGGCGCATGGCGATCTTCGCCCTCAACATCATGCCGTATATCTCGGCGTCGATCATCATCCAGCTGTTGACGACGGTGTCGCCGCATCTGGAGCAGTTGAAGAAGGAAGGCGAGCAGGGGCGCCGGCAGATCAATCAATATACGCGCTACGGCACCGTGCTCCTTGCCGCGCTACAGGGTTACGGCATCGCCATCGGGCTGGAGGGCGCGGGCCACGTCGTGCTCGATCCCGGCTGGTTTTTCCGCATCACCACCGTCATCACGCTCGTGGGTGGAACCGTGTTCCTGATGTGGCTTGGCGAGCAGATCACCGCGCGGGGCGTCGGCAACGGCATCTCGCTCATCATCTTCGCCGGCATCGTCGCGCAACTGCCCCACGCCATCGCCGGCACGCTCGAACTCGGCCGCCAGGGCGCGCTATCGACGCCGCTCATCATCACGCTTCTGGTCATGGCGGTGTTCGTGATCGCGTTCATCGTTTTCATGGAGCGGGCACAGCGGCGGCTCCTGGTGCAATACCCGAAGCGCCAGATCGGCAACCGCATGTTCCAGGGCGATTCCTCGCATTTGCCGCTCAAGCTCAACAGCGCGGGCGTGATCCCGCCGATCTTCGCCTCCTCGCTCCTGCTTTTGCCGATCACGATGGCGAATTTCTCGTCCGGCCAGGGGCCGGACTGGCTGAATAGCATCACGGCGATGCTGGGAATGGGCCAGCCGCTCCACATCATTCTCTATATAGCGATGATCGTCTTCTTCGCCTTCTTCTATACGGCGGTGGTGTTCAATCCGAAGGATACCGCGGACAACCTGAAGAAGTACGGCGGGTTTCTCCCCGGCATCAGGCCCGGCGAGCGCACGGCGGAATATATCGACTATGTGCTCACCCGCATCACCGTGGTCGGCGCGCTCTACCTTGCCGCGGTCTGCGTGCTGCCCGAGCTTTTGATTTCCTATACGGGCGTGCCGTTCTATTTCGGCGGCACTTCGCTGCTCATCGTGGTGAGCGTCACCATGGACACCGTCGCGCAGATCCACAGCCACTTGCTCGCCCATCAATATGAGGGACTGATCAAGCGGGCGCGGCTAAAAGGGGCAAGGCGGCGATGAATCTCGTCCTGCTCGGCCCTCCCGGCGCGGGCAAGGGGACGCAGGCCAAGCTCCTGGAACAGTCCCGGTCGCTCGTTCAACTATCGACCGGCGACATGCTCCGCGCCGCCGTCGCCGCCGGCTCGCCGCTCGGCCGCAAGGCGGGCGAAATCATGAAGCGGGGAGAACTCGTGCCCGACGCGCTCGTCATCAATCTGATCGCCGAGCGCCTGGATCAGGACGGAGGCGGAAGCGGCTTCATTCTCGACGGCTTCCCCCGCACCATCGCCCAGGCCGAGGCGCTCGACCGGCTATTCGAGGAGCGCAGCCAAGCGGTCGACCGCGTCATTGTTATGGAGGTGGACGACGAGGCCCTGATTGCGCGCATTGCCGGCCGCTTTGCCTGCGCAAGTTGCGGCGAGACCTACCACGACACCAATAAGACGCCGCGCGTGGCCGGCGTTTGCGATCGCTGCGGCGCCACCGAATTCACCCGGCGTCCGGACGATAAGGCGGAGGTCGTGCGGGCAAGGCTCAAGGCCTATCACGCTCAGACCGAGCCTCTGATCCACTACTACAGCGATCAGGGCAAAGTAACGACAGTGGACGGAATGGCCGATATCGAGACGGTGACCCGGGATATCGGCCGGGCGCTCGACGGAAGGCGATGAAAAAACGGGCGAAAACGGCCGGTTGACCTTGTCAAGCGGAATCGCTACATAAGCCCCGCCACATGGAAATGTGAACCGACCGGTCCCGGGGGGCAATGCCTGTCCGCGGTCGGTCTTGTGCGTTTAAGATTGACTATTCCGGCTTAGTTATCAGCACGTTAGCCGTGCACGAGGAGACGACTACGTGGCCCGAATCGCAGGCGTGAACATCCCGACCAACAAGCGCGTCGAGGTGGCTCTGACATATATCCATGGGATTGGCGACGCCTTCGCCAAACAGATTTGCACCAAAGTCGCCATTCCCCCGGATCGGCGCGTCAGCCAGTTGACCGAATCGGAAATCATCCAGATCCGCGAGGTCATCGATCGCGACTACGTCGTGGAAGGCGACCTTCGCCGCGACGTCGCGATGAACATCAAGCGCTTGATGGATCTCGGCTGTTACCGGGGCTTGCGCCATCGCCGCGGGCTTCCGGTGCACGGTCAGCGCACGCATACCAATGCGCGCACGCGCAAAGGTCCGGCCAAGCCCATCGCCGGAAAGAAAAAGTAGGTTTCAGCGAGCCTGGCGCGGGCTTCGGCTCGCGTGCGGCGCAATTCGTAAATGCGGGATTAGAGCATGGCCACAAAAGACAAAACGCGCGTTCGCCGCCGCGAGAAAAAGAACATCACCTCCGGCGTCGCCCACGTGCATGCAAGCTTCAACAACACGATGATCACCATCACCGATGCGCAAGGCAACGCCATCTCGTGGTCGTCGGCCGGCACGATGGGCTTCAAGGGATCGCGCAAATCCACCCCTTACGCCGCGCAGGTTGCGGCCGAAGACGCCGGCAAGAAGGCGATGGAACACGGCATGAAGAATCTCGAGATCGAGGTCAGGGGTCCTGGCTCAGGGCGCGAGTCGGCGCTGCGGGCGCTTCAGGCCGCAGGCTTCAATATCATCTCGATCCGCGACGTCACGCCGATCCCGCATAACGGGTGCCGGCCGCGCAAGCGCCGTCGCGTCTAACGGAAAGGCAGGCTAGGCCGCAAATGTTGCACGAGGATATTCGGACGCTGGGGCAGGCCGCCCCGCTCAAGGACCAAGAAAGGGCTTCACCGGTGCTGCAAAAGAACTGGCAAGATCTCATCAAGCCCACCAAGCTCAACGTCGTTCCCGGTCGCGACCCGGGGCGGTTGGCGACCGTCGTGGCCGATCCGCTTGAGCGCGGCTTCGGGCTCACGCTCGGCAACGCGCTCCGCCGCGTGCTGCTGTCGTCGCTGCAAGGCGCCGCCATCACGTCGGTGCATATCGACGGCGTGCTGCACGAGTTCTCGTCGATCCCGGGCGTGCGCGAGGACGTCACCAATATCGTGCTCAACATCAAGGAAATCGCGCTCAGGCAGCATGCCGAAGGCGTGAAGCGCATGGTGCTGAAGAAGGAAGGTCCCGGCGTCGCCCGCGCCGGCGACATCGAGACCGGCGCCGATATTGAGATCCTCAATCCCGATCACGTCATTTGCACGCTCGACCAGGGCGCCGCGATCCGCATGGAGTTCACTGCCGCGACCGGCAAGGGCTATGTACCGGCGGAGCGCAACCGTCCCGACGACGCGCCGATCGGCTTCATTCCGGTCGATGCGCTCTACAGCCCCGTGCGCAAGGTGTCGTATCGGGTGGAGAACACCCGCGAGGGCCAGATCCTCGACTACGACAAGCTCACCATGGACATCGAGACCGATGGCTCGGTCAGGCCCGAGGACACCGTGGCACTTGCCGCGCGCATCGTGCAGGACCAGCTTTCGGTATTCGTCAATTTCGAGGAGCCGAAGAAGGAGACGACGTTCGAACGCCAGCCCGAGCTCGTGTTCAACGCTGCGCTGCTCAAGAAGGTGGACGAGCTCGAATTGTCGGTGCGCTCGGCCAACTGTCTCAAGAACGACAACATCGTCTATATCGGCGATCTCATCCAGAAGACCGAGGCGGAGATGCTGCGAACGCCGAATTTCGGCCGCAAGTCGCTGAACGAGATCAAGGAAGTGCTGGCCTCGATGGGGCTCCATCTCGGCATGGAAGTTCCGGACTGGCCGCCGGAGAATATCGAGGAGCTGGCCAAGCGCTTCGAGGATCACTACTAAACCGGAGCCGGACGTCGCAGATCAGAGCGTTCTGACGACCGACGACGGATTGCCGAAACCAAAGGTTCTTGCCTATGCGTCACCGTAACCAAGGCCGCAAGCTCAACCGCACCGCAACCCACCGGGCCGCGCTGCTTTCGAGCCTTGCCTCGGCGCTCATCAAGCACGAGCAGATCGCGACGACACTGCCCAAGGCCAAGGAACTTCGGCGGGTGGCCGACCGGCTGATTACGCTTGCCAAGCGCGGCGATCTGCATGCGCGGCGACTTGCCTTCGCCCGCATCAGGGACGAAGCGATGGTGGCGAAGCTGTTCGATACGCTCGGACCGCGCTACGCTGGCCGGCCCGGCGGTTACACGCGCGTGCTGAAGGCAGGTTTCCGCTACGGCGACGCCGCGCCGATGGCCGTCATCGAGCTGGTCGATCGCGACACGGCAGCCAAGGGCCTCGACTCCGGACCGCCGCAGAACGAGCCCGAAGGGGACAAGGCCGCAGCCTAGGCGTCCCGTGCGTCGCCCACGCCGGCAGATAAGACTTGGCCGTTTAAGACTTGGCCGTTCTTTCCGCAAAAAATGAAGGCGCGCCGTCTTGCCGGCGCGCCTGTCTCAATCTCGTCTTTGTCGTCTAGTTTTTATTGTCGTCGTCTTCCTCGTCGTCGTCTTGCACAGCCTCGTCGGGATGGGCCTTGTCCCAGGCGGCGATGGCGTTCTTCTTGATGCCCTTGACGCCGTCACCGAGAATTCCCGTGATGACCTTCTTGGCATCTGCCTCGCTCGTTCCGTCGGCGGGATCGAACTCAGACTGCCAATAGATCACCGTACGATCCGGTTCATCGTCAGCCTCGACCCAGAGCTTGGACGAGTAGTTCTTCACGGGGAGGGGGCTCTCGGTAATCTCGTAGCTATAGGCGAGGTCCTCGGTGCCGGTGAGCTTTTCCTTGATCTTGCCACCGTTTTTCAGCGTGAGCGTGCGGTAGGTCACGTCGCCGTCCTTGGTCTCCTCGCATTCGCCGACCGCCGGATGCCACGTCTTGATCGTGCAGAAAGTCTCGCCGGCGATGGCCCAGACTTCGGCAGGCAGGCCCGGCGCCTCGATCCTCTTCTTGACGGTGATGGCGTAGGCCGGGCCGGCGCAAATCGCGACGGCGACACCGGTGGCCAAGGCTAATTTCATCGTACGCATGCGTTTCTCTCCACTTTGACTTGTTGATTAGTCGCGGAAGCGCGCCGGGGCGCATCTTATTGAAAAGACAAGGGTGAGCAAGCCCCGAGGGCGTCAATCGGCCGTTTTCGGCGCGAGCTTCATGCGTTATAGGAAACGCGCGGGTCTGGTTAGGGCATGGGCCAAGGTGGCAGTCGTGGCAAAATGGTTGGCTAATCTGGCAACAAGCGCGCTGCCGGCGCTCGCCGCGTTCCTTGCGCTTGCTCTCCCCGCGAACGCTCAGCGCGCGGTGCCGGAGAGCGCGGTCACCATGAAGCAGTCGTTTGCTCCCGTGGTGAAGCGCGCGGCGCCCGCGGTGGTCAACGTCTATGTGCGCCATCGTGTCGAACAGATGGTCTCTCCGTTTTTCAACGATCCGTTTTTCGGCCGGCTGTTCGGCGAGCGTTTCGGCATCCCGCGCGAGCGCATCGAGAATTCGCTCGGCTCCGGCGTGCTCGTCAGCGCCGACGGCGTCGTCGTCACCAACAATCACGTCATCCAGGGAAGCGGCGAGGCGGACATCACCGTTGCCTTGTCCGACGGGCGGGAGTTTCCCGCCAAGACGATCCTCAAGGACGAACAGACCGACCTTGCCGTGCTTCGCGTCGAGGCCGGAAGCGTCAAGTTCCCCTATATCGGCTTCAACGATTCCGACAGTCTCGAAGTCGGCGACATCGTGCTTGCCATCGGCGATCCGTTCGGCGTCGGTCAGACGGTTACGAGCGGCATCGTCTCGGCGCTTGCCCGCACGCAAGTCGGCATCTCCGACTATCAGTTCTTCATTCAGACCGATGCCGCCATCAATCCCGGCAATTCCGGCGGCGCGCTCGTGGACATGGACGGGCTCCTGGTCGGGATCAACACCGCGATCTTCTCCAAGAGCGGCGGCTCGCACGGCATCGGCTTTGCCATTCCCTCCAACATGGTTCGGCTCGTGGTCGAGTCGGCGCTGAAAGGCGGCAAGGTCCAGCGGCCCTGGCTCGGCGCCGCGCTGCAAAAGCTCACCCCCGATATCGCCGACTCGCTCGGGCTCGAGGCGCCCTCGGGCGCGCTGATAGCCAAGGTCCACGCCAAAGGTCCGGCGGCGAAAGCCGGCTTGCGCGCCGGCGACGTCGTGGTGAGCGTGGACGAAAAGCCGGTGCTGAACCCGGCAGGTTTCGAGTACCGCTTCGTGACCAAAGGCATCGGCGGCTCGGCCGAACTCGGCGTCGTGCGCAAGGGACAAAAGCTCAAGGCCAATATCGTACTGGTCGCGCCGGTCGAGGACCCGCCGCGGGACGCGCGCGGTTTGACCGGGCGCCATCCGCTTGCGGGCTGCAAAGTCGCAAACCTCTCGCCTGCGGTCGCCCAGGAGGTCGGCATGAACGACGACACCCGCCAAGGGGTCGTGGTTCTCGAGGTCGAGCATCAGACGCCCGCGGCGCGGCTCGGCGTCCGGCGCGGCGACATCGTCGTCGCCGTCAACGACGAGAAGGTGACATCGGTGGCGCAGCTCGATCAGGTTCTTGCCGGGTCGGGCGGGGGGTGGCGCCTTGCGGTCGAGCGTGACGGCAAGCTGTTCAATATCGCGATTCAAGGCTGAGCGATGAAGAAGAAGGCCGCGGCGACGCTGTTCGAGGCTGCCGGGCTCGCCGAGACGGCGCCGCGCCCGCTGGCCGACCGCTTGCGGCCGGCCGTGCTCACCGAGGTGATCGGCCAGGACCAACTCCTCGGCGAGCAGGGCATCTTGGCGCGCATGGTCAAGGCCGGCCGGCTCGCCTCGGTAATCTTCTGGGGGCCGCCGGGCACCGGCAAGACCACCGTGGCGCGCCTCCTCGCCGAGGTCACCGACCTCCATTTCGAGCAGCTCTCGGCCCTTCATTCCGGCGTGCAGGACCTCCGCAAGGTCTTCGACGCGGCGAAAGCGCGCCGCGAGGAAGGCCGCGGCACGCTGCTCTTCGTTGACGAGATTCACCGCTTCAACCGCGCCCAGCAGGACGCCTTCCTGCCGCATATGGAGGACGGCACGATCGTGCTCGTCGGCGCGACTACCGAGAACCCGTCCTTCGAGCTCAATTCGGCACTTTTGTCGCGAGCGAGCGTGCTCACCTTCAAGCGTCTCGACGATGCCGGGGTCGAGACGCTGCTTTCTCGCGCCGAGACTCACATGGGACGCAAGCTGCCCCTGACCCCAGACGCGCGTGAAGCGCTGGTCAATATGGCGGACGGCGACGGCCGCGGCGCCATCAATCTCGCCGAGGATGTGTTCTTGGCCGAGGACGCGGGCGCCGCGGTACCGCTCGACCGCGAAGCGCTCGTCGCGCTGGTGCAGCGGCGGGCGCCGATCTACGACAAGAGCCAGGACGGCCATTACAACCTCATCAGCGCGCTGCACAAATCGGTGCGCGGCTCCGACCCCGACGCCGCGCTCTATTGGCTCGCGCGCATGCTCGCGGGCGGCGAGGACCCGCTCTATATCGCGCGGCGGCTGGTGCGGATGGCGGTCGAGGATATCGGGCTCGCCGACCCGAACGCGCTCCTTCAGGCGGTCGCGGCCAAGGACACCTACGATTTTCTCGGCAGCCCCGAAGGCGAGCTCGCGCTGGCGCAAACCGCGATTTATCTCGCGCTCGCGCCCAAATCGAACGCGGCTTACGCCGCCTTCGGCGGGGCGCGGCGGGCGGCCGCGGAGGGCGGTTCGCTTCTGCCGCCGAAGCACATCCTCAACGCTCCGACGCGGCTGATGAAGGACGAAGGCTACGGCAAGGGCTACGCCTACGACCACGACGCCGACGAGGCGTTCTCGGGCCAGAACTACTTTCCCGACGGCATGGCGCGGCAGACTTTCTATGCGCCGACCGCCTATGGCTTCGAGGCGGAGCTGAAGGCCCGTCTCGACCGCTTCGCCGCGTTGCGCACGAAGCGCACCAAGCGCTAGTCCAATTTCGAGGGTTCGCCTTCGCCGTAGCGGATCACTTTCACGTTTTCGGTGGTGACGAGCCCGCTCCCCATGATCGGTTCAATCGCGGCGAGGAACCAGCCGACTTTGTCCTCGCTGTCCACGATCTCGATGATGAGGGGCAGGTCCTGGGACAGGCGCAGGATCTTGGTCGTGTGCAGCATGCTTGAATGGCCGAAGCCCATCGGACCGCGTAGCACGGTGGCGCCTGCCAGGCCCATCTCACGGGCCTTCAGCACGATTGCCTCGTAGAGCGGCTGAAGGCCGGCTTTGTCGTCCTCGCCGATAAAGATGCGCAGGAGAATTGCGTCACGCGACAGTGGCATGGGTCAAATCCACTTCATGGTGTTGATCGAGAGCGCGAGCAAGTGCCCGAGCCAGACCGCGACAAGACAGAGCACGACGGAGCCCACGATGTTGCCGCCGGCCTGAAGCCATTCGCCGTCTTGAGCGAGGTTGAGCGTTTGCAGGCTGAAGGACGAGAAGGTCGTGAAGCCGCCGAGCAGTCCCAGCATCACGAATTGCCGCATGGTCGAGCCGGCGAAGACGCGTCCGTCGGGGGCGGTCAGGGTGGCGAAAAAACCGATGACGAATGAGCCCGAGACGTTCACGAAAAGCGTGCCCCAGGGAAAGGTTTCGCCGAAGAGACGCGCGGCGACGCCCGAGCACCAGTAGCGGGCGATGCCGCCGAGCGCGCTGCCGACGGCGACCCAACAATAAAGTAAAGCCGTATTGATCCAGAGGGCCATCCGGTTCCCTTTCCGTCTGCCGCGACCTTTAGCGGGAGGTTGCCAGGGCAACAAAAAACCCGCCTTCAAGCGGCGGGCTCGCGGACTTTAAGCTCCCACCGCATAACGACTATGCGATAGGAGTCATCAGCTCTAGCGCGGTTCAGGGGGACTCCATCCCCTTCCGATAATGATTTGCAGAATCTAGCGGGAAATTTCGCCCGATCAAGCCCTGTCGGCGATCATAGTGTCTCTCTTTGGTGAATCGTGAGGCGACCAAGCCTGCCATGATGCGTGTGGAAACCAAACTCGTCGCGCCCGGCGAAGACGGGATGCGCCTCGACCGCTGGTTCAAGTCCCATTACCCCGAGCTTCCCCATAGCCGGCTCGAGAAGCTGCTGCGGACGGGGCAGGTGAGGGTCGATGGCGGGCGCGCCAAGTCGAGCACGCGGCTCGCGCCAGGCCAAAAAGTCCGCGTGCCGCCATTGCCCGACGTCCCGCCGCCGCCGTCGCCGGGGCGCCGCCTGTCGAAATCCGACCGCGATTTTCTCGCTTCGATCACTCTCTACGAAGACGACGACCTCCTCATCCTCAACAAGCCGCCGGGCATCGCCGTGCAGGGTGGGACCAAGACGCCGCATCATATCGACCGCCTGCTCGAAGGTTTGGGCGACGGACCCGAGACGCGGCCTCGGCTCGTGCACCGGCTGGATCGCGACACCTCGGGCGTGCTGGTCGTGGCCAAGCGCCGCGCGGTCGCGGCGACGCTCGGCCGGGCTTTCCAGACCCGCTCGGTGCGGAAGATCTATTGGGCGCTTGTCAGCGGCGTGCCCAAGCCGCACCAGGGCAAGATCGAGGCGGCGCTGGTCAAGGCGCAAGGCCCCGAGGGCGACCGCGTGCGGAAAGCGCGTCCCGGCGAGCAGGACGTGGCGCAATCGGCGGTGACGCATTACGCCGTGGTGGACCGGGCCGGGCAAAACGTCGCCTTCGTCTCGCTCAAGCCCGTCACCGGCCGGCAGCACCAGCTTCGCGCCCATATGGCCATCATCGGCCATCCGATCCTGGGCGACACCAAGTATCCAAGCGGCGCCGAACTTCCGGGCGGCGTCGAGAACCAGCTCCACCTCCATGCGCGGCGCATCAGCTTTCCCCATCCGGCGGGGGAGGGGGTGGTGGACGTGACCGCGCCGCTCCCCGAACATATGAAAAAGAGCTTTGCGCTTTTCGGGTTTCAGGAGGGCGCGGAGGCCGAGCGGCGCGCGGGGGCGGACCTAGAGCCGTCGCGCAAGGGCTAGCGCATGGACGATCCCGGCAAGACCTCGACCGCGCTGCCCAAACGCTTCTACCAACGCGTCGATGTGGCAGACGGGGACGGCGGTTTTGCGCTCCTGCTCGACGGGAAACCGGTGCGCACGCCAGGCAAGAAGCAGCTTCTGTTGCCGTCGCGCGCCCTTGCCGATGCGGTCGCCGGGGAGTGGCGGGCGCAAAAGGAGCGTATCGATCCCGCCACCATGCCGTTGACGAAGCTCGCCAACAGCGCGATCGACGGCGTGTCCGGGCGCGAAGACGACGTGATCGGGGACATCCTCAACTATGCCGGCTCCGATCTCCTATGCTACCGGGCCAATGGTCCGCACGGGCTCATCGAGGCGCAGCAGGCGCTTTGGGACCCGGTGCTTGCCTGGGCCGCATCCGCGCTCGACGCGCCCTTCGTTCTTGCAGAGGGCATCGTCCATGTGGCTCAGCCCGGGGCTTCGATCGACCGCGTGAGGGCGGCGCTCAAGGGCCACGACTCGTTCGGCCTTGCCGCGCTCCACGTGATGACGGGGCTCACCGGCTCGGCGCTGCTTGCCCTTGCCGTGGCGCGTGGACGAATGACCCCGGACGAGGCGTGGAAAGCGGCCCATGTCGATGAGGATTGGCAGATCGCCCAATGGGGCGAGGACGCCGAAGCCGCTTCGCGGCGAAGCGCGCGCCATCGCGATTTCGCCGCCGCCGCCCACGCGCTCGCTCTGCTCGAGGCGTGACGGCTTTCCCTCTCCCCTTGTGGGAGGGTGGGTGAGGGGCATGACAAGGGTGCGGGAAGCGGAGGGCGGCGAAGGACCGGCATTTGCGGGACTCAAGGCCCATGCTATGCACCGTCAGCGAGGTCGTCACCCCGGGGCTGCCATGAAGGAAGTCGTTGAAGAACTTGAGATTCGCCGCGACAAGGCACGGGCCGGTGGCGGCGCCGCCCGCATCGAGGCACAGCACGCCCGCGGCAAGCTCACCGCGCGCGAGCGGCTCGATCTCCTGCTCGACGAGGGCTCGTTCGAGGAGTTCGACATGTATGTCGAGCACCGCTGCATCGATTTCGGCATGGAGAAGACGCGCGTGCCCGGCGACGGCGTGGTTACCGGCTGGGGCACCATCAACGGCCGCGTCACCTACGTCTTCGCCAAGGACTTCACCGTGTTCGGCGGCTCGCTGTCGGAATCGCACGCCGAGAAGATGGTCAAGATCCAGGACATGGCGCTCAGGAATCGCGCCCCGATCATCGGCCTGTTCGACGCGGGCGGCGCGCGCATTCAGGAAGGCGTGGCGGCGCTCGGCGGGTATGGCGAAGTGTTCCTGCGCAACGTGCTCGCTTCGGGCGTGATCCCGCAAATCTCGCTCATCATGGGTCCTTGCGCCGGGGGCGATGTCTATTCGCCGGCCATGACCGATTTCATCTTCATGGTCAAAGACACTTCCTACATGTTCGTCACCGGTCCCGACGTGGTGAAGACGGTGACGAAGGAGGAGGTCACGGCGGAGCAGTTGGGCGGCGCTGTAGTCCACACGACGAAGTCGTCGATCGCCGACGGCGCTTACGAGAACGACGTCGAGGCGCTGCTCCAGATGCGGCGCCTGATGGATTTCCTCCCCTCGAGCAACCTCTCGGGCGTGCCCGAGCTTCCGAGCCGCGATCCGTGGGACCGCATGGAAAAGTCGCTCGACACGCTGATCCCCGACAACCCCAACAAGCCCTACGACATGAAGGAGCTGATCCATAAGGTCGTGGACGAGGGCGACTTCTTCGAGGTCCAGGAGAGCTTCGCGCGCAACATCGTCGTGGGCTTCGCCCGCATGGAGGGGCGCACCATCGGCGTCGTCGCCAATCAGCCAATGGTGCTTGCGGGCGTGCTCGATTCGGACGCCTCGCGCAAAGCCGCGCGCTTCGTGCGTTTCTGCGACTGTTTCAACATCCCGCTCGTCACCTTCGTCGATGTACCCGGGTTTCTACCCGGCACCGACCAG
>DATEMT010000206.1:0-8155 GCA_035275445.1 Methyloceanibacter sp.
TCGGTCAGGTCGTCGGCCGGCACGTAGATCGCCTGCACGGACGTGATCGAGCCCTTCTGCGTGGTGGTAATGCGCTCTTGCAGAGCGCCCATGTCGGTTGCGAGCGTCGGCTGATAGCCCACGGCGGAGGGAATGCGGCCCAACAGCGCCGAGACTTCCGAGCCCGCTTGCGTGAAGCGGAAGATGTTGTCGACGAAGAACAGCACATCCTGGCCCTGGTCGCGGAAATATTCGGCGACGGTCAGCCCCGACAGGCCGACGCGGGCGCGGGCGCCCGGCGGCTCGTTCATCTGGCCGTAGACGAGGGCGCATTTGGAGCCCGCGGCCGAGCCGTTGTTCTTCTTCGGGTCCTTGTTCACCCCCGATTCGATCATCTCATGATAGAGATCATTGCCCTCGCGCGTGCGCTCGCCGACGCCGGCGAACACCGAGTAGCCGCCATGGGCCTTGGCGATGTTGTTGATGAGTTCCTGGATGATGACGGTCTTGCCGACGCCGGCGCCGCCGAAGAGGCCGATCTTGCCGCCCTTGGCGTAAGGCGCGAGCAGATCGACGACCTTGATGCCGGTGACGAGAATCTCGGCCTCGGTCGACTGATCGACGTAAGACGGCGCGGGCTGATGGATCGGCCGCTTCTCGGCGGTCTTGATCGGACCGGCCTCGTCCACCGCCTCGCCGACGACGTTCATGATGCGGCCCAAGGTCGCGTCGCCCACGGGCACGGCGATCGGCTCGCCGGTGTCGACGACGTCCTGGCCGCGCACCAGGCCTTCGGTCGAATCCATCGCGACCGTGCGAACCGTGTTCTCGCCGAGATGCTGGGCGACTTCGAGCACGAGGCGATTGCCCTGATTGTCGGTCTCGAGCGCGTTCAGGATCTCGGGCAGATGCTCGCCGAACTGCACGTCAACCACGGCGCCCATGACCTGGCGTATATGGCCGCGCCCGCCCTTGCCGGCGGCGATCTTCTTCTCCTGCTTCTTGGTTTCTGCGATCACGGGGGACTTCTTTGCCATTGAAACGTTCCTTACGGTCGAAAGTGACTAGATGGCCTCGGCGCCGGAGATGATCTCGATCAGTTCCTTGGTGATCATGGCCTGGCGCGTGCGGTTGTAGTTCAACGTGAGCCGGCCGATCATATCGCCAGCGTTGCGGGTGGCGTTGTCCATGGCGCTCATGCGCGCGCCCTGCTCGGAGGCGGCGTTCTCGAGCAGCGCCTTGAAGATCTGCACGGTGATGTTGAGCGGCAAAAGGTCGGCGAGAATGTCGGCCTCGTCGGGCTCGTATTCGTAGACGGCGCCGTTGAGCGCCGCCTCGGCTGCCGGCGCTTCGGCCGGGATCGTCGCCGGGATGATCTGCTGGGCGGTCGGGATCTGGCTGATGACCGAGCGGAAACGGGAGTAGAACAAGGTCGCCACGTCGAAGGCGCCCTCGGCGAAGAGCGAGAGCACCTTGTCGGCGACCCGCTCGGCGTGCTCGAAGGCGAGCTGGCGCACGCCCCGGAAGTCGATGGTCTCGATGATCAGGGGGGCGTAGTTCCGCTTGATCTGATCGAAGCCTTTGCGTCCGACGCAGAGAATCTTCACCTGCTTGCCGTCGGCCAAGAGCCGGTTGATGTGCTCGCGGGCGAGCCGCACGATCGCCGAGTTGAACGCGCCGCAGAGACCGCGCTCGGCGGTGCAGACGATAAGGAGGTGGACGGCGTCCTTGCCGGTGCCGACCATGAGCGGCGGACCGCCTTCGCGGCCGGCCAAGGCGGTGACGAGATTGGCGAGCACGGTCTCCATGCGCGTGGCGTAGGGCCGCGCCGCTTCGGCCGCCGTCTGCGCGCGCCTGAGTTTCGCCGCGGCCACCATCTGCATGGCCTTGGTGATCTTCTGCGTCGCCTTGACGGAAGCGATGCGGTTGCGGAGCTCCTTCAGCGAGGCCATGAGCTACTTCCCGGGGGCGGCCTTGAGACTCATCACGCGAAGGCCTTGGCGAACTTATCGACGGCAGCCTTGAGCTTGTCGCCGGTTTCCTTGGAAATCTCTTTGCTGTCGCGGATGGCGGTGAGGATATCGGCATGCTCGGCGCGCATGTAGCGCAGGAGCTCGTCCTCGAAGCGGCGGATCGAGGAGACGGGAAGCGGATCGAGATAGCCGTTCACGCCGGCGTAGATCACCACGACCTGCTCCTCGACCGTCATCGGCGAGAATTGCGGCTGCTTCAAAAGTTCGGTCAGGCGGGCGCCGCGATTGAGCAGGCGCTGGGTGGTGGCGTCGAGATCGGAGCCGAACTGGGCGAAGGCCGCCATCTCGCGATATTGCGCCAGCTCGCCCTTGATCTTGCCCGCGACCTGCTTCATCGCCTTTACTTGCGCAGCCGAGCCGACGCGCGACACCGAGAGGCCGACATTCACCGCCGGGCGGATGCCCTGATAGAACAAATCGGTCTCGAGAAAGATCTGGCCGTCGGTGATGGAGATGACGTTGGTCGGGATATAGGCCGACACGTCGTTCGCCTGCGTCTCGATGACGGGAAGGGCGGTGAGCGAGCCCAAGCCATTGTCCTTGTTCAGCTTGGCCGCACGCTCGAGAAGCCGCGAGTGGAGATAGAACACGTCGCCCGGATAGGCCTCGCGTCCCGGCGGGCGGCGCAGCAGGAGCGACATCTGGCGATAGGCTACGGCCTGCTTCGACAGATCGTCGTAGAACACGACCGCGTGCATGCCGTTGTCGCGGAAGAACTCGCCCATGGCGCAGCCCGAGAACGGCGCCAAGTACTGCATCGGCGCCGGGTCGGAGGCGGTGGCGGCGACGACGATCGAATAGGGCAGCGCGCCGTTATCCTCCAACACCTTGACGAACTGCGCCACGGTCGAGCGCTTCTGGCCGACGGCGACGTAGATGCAATAGAGGCTCTTCTTGTCGTCGCCGAGCGCGTTGACCGATTTCTGGTTGAGGATGGTGTCGAGGATGATGGCGGTCTTGCCGGTCTGGCGGTCGCCGATGATGAGCTCGCGCTGGCCGCGGCCGATGGGGATGAGCGCGTCGATGGCCTTGAGCCCCGTCTGCATCGGCTCATGCACCGACTGGCGGGGAATGATGCCGGGCGCCTTCACGTCCACGCGCCGCTTCTCGTCAGCCGCGATCGGCCCCTTGCCGTCGATCGGATTGCCGAGCGCATCGACCACGCGGCCGAGCAGCGCCTTGCCGACCGGCACCTCGACGATGGCGCCGGTGCGCTTGACCGTGTCGCCTTCGCGGATGTGGCGATCGTCGCCGAAAATCACGATGCCGACGTTATCGACTTCGAGGTTGAGTGCCATGCCGCGCGTGCCGTCGGCAAACTCGACCATCTCGCCGGCCTGGACCTTGTCGAGGCCGTAGACGCGGGCGATGCCGTCGCCGACCGAAAGCACCTGGCCGATCTCGGCGACTTGCGCCTCTTGCCCGAAATTCTTGATCTGCTCCTTGAGAATCGCGGAGATCTCAGCGGCCCTGATATCCATTAGCCAACCTCTTTCATGGCAACTTTGAGTGAATTGAGCCTCGTGCGCAGCGAGGTGTCGATCATGCGGCTGCCGACCTTGACCACGAGGCCGCCGAGAAGGCCGGGATCGACGCGGGCTTCGAGCAACACCGTCTTGCCGAGCGCGGCTGTGAGCGCCTGCTTCAAGGCGGTCGCTTGCGTCTCGGTGAGCTTCGCGGCGGAAATCACCGTCGCGCTCATCTCGCCGCGGTGGCGGGCAAGCATGGCGCGGAAGCCGGCGATCGTGTCGCGGGCGGCGAAAAGGCGGCGGTTCTTGGCGAGGAGCAGGAGAAAATTCCGGGAGATCCCGGCGATGCCGATCTTGTCGAGGATGGCGGCGAGCGCCCGCCCCTGCTCGTCGGCGCTGAAGACCGGGCTCGCGACGAGGCGGGCGAGATCGGGCGAGGCGTCGAGGGCTTCGCCGAAGCGGTCAAGGTCGGCGGCGACCGTGTCGAGGGCATTCCCGTCGTGGGCAAGCTCGAACAGGGCCGTGGCATAGCGCCCGGCAACGCCCGAAATTGTGTGCTCCTCGACCGCCAAAGCCTTTTCCTCTCGAACGGTCGCTCACGATCGAAGCCGCCCCCGTCCCCCCGCAATGCTGTGATTGGCTCCCGCGCCAACGGGCTGAAAAGCCCGCTGCAAAGCCCCCGGAAGCCCGCGGAGGCTCTAACATATGGGTAAGGGGCGCGCAACTGAGGGGCGGCCCCAATTTGGCCCGGGCGGGCCGATTTTCGGGGGCGCCTGGTCCCTAGAGGAACGAATAGGGGTCGATGTCCACGACCAGCCTGACATCGCCTTTGGCCTTGGGGATTTGGGCGAGCCAGAGCCGCAAATAGGCCTGGAGGTCGGCTTCGCGGGCGGCCTTGACCAGGAGGCGGTAGCGGTGGCGGCCGCGGATGACCGAGAGCGGCGCCTCGGCCGGTCCCAGCACGGCGATCTTCGCGGCGGCGGGGGCGGCAAGCGCGACCGCGCGGGCATAAGCCTCGGCCGCCTCTCGCGCGCTCCCGCTCACGAGCAACGAGGCGAGCCGGCCGAAAGGCGGCAACCCCGCTTCGCGCCGCGCCGCGATCTCCTTCTCGTAGAAGGCGTCGCGGTCGCCCGAGACGAGTGCTTGCATCACCGGATGTTCGGGCATGTAGGTCTGGATCAGGCCGCGCCCGGGAACGGCGTCGCGGCCGGCGCGCCCCGTCACCTGATTGATGAGCTGAAAGGTGCGCTCGGCCGCGCGCGGGTCGGCTTGGGCGAGGCCGAGATCGCCATCGACCACGCCGACAAGCGCCAGCCCGGGGAAGTGATGGCCCTTGGCGACGAGCTGGGTGCCGATGATGACGTCGACCTCGCGCTCCTCGATCTCACGCAAGGTCTCGCGGAGATCGGCGATGGAGGGCGTGAGATCGCTCGACAGCAGCACGCGGCGAGCGCCGGGGAAGCGCTCGGCGATCTCCTCGGCGATGCGCTCGATGCCGGGGCCGCAAGGGACGAGGGAATGCTCGGCGCCGCATTTGGGGCATTGCTCGGGAACCGGCACGAACGTCCCGCAATGATGGCATTCGAGCCGGCGCCTGAAGCGGTGCTCGACGAGCCAGGACGTGCAGTTCGGGCATTCGAAGCGGAAGCCGCATTTGCGGCAGAGCGTCACCGGGGCATAGCCGCGGCGATTGAGGAAGAGAAGCGCCTGCTCGCCCCTTGCAAGCGTCGTCGCGACGGCATCGACCAAGACCGGAGAGAGCCAGCGCCCGCGCTCCGGCGGATCGCGCCGCATGTCGATGGCGGCGATCTGCGGCAGCCCCGCGGCCTTGTAACGGAGGCCAAGCTTGATGTGCCGGTAACGGCCCTGCTCGGCATTGACCAGGGTTTCGATCGAGGGCGTGGCGGAACTCAGCACCACGGGCGCTCCTCCAAGCGATCCGCGCACCACCGCCATGTCGCGCGCCTGGTAGGCGACGCGCTCTTCCTGCTTGTAGCTCTGATCGTGCTCCTCATCGACGACGATCAGGCCGAGATCGGCGAAGGGCAGGAACAGCGCCGAGCGGGCGCCGACGACGAGCTTCGCCTTGTTCTCGGCGACGGCGCGCCAGACGCGGCCGCGCAGCGGTGCCGACACGCCCGAGTGCCACTCGGCGGGGCGCGCGCCGAACCGCTCCTCGCAGCGGGCGATGAACTGGCCGGTCAAGGCGATCTCGGGCATGAGCACGAGCACTTGCCGCCCCTTGGCGAGTGCGGCAGCGATCGCCTCGAAATAGACTTCGGTCTTACCGGAGCCGGTGACGCCGTCGAGCAGGCTCACGGTGAAGCCGTCGCTCGTGTTGGCAAGGAGTTGCCGCGCCGCGTCGGCTTGAGCTTCAGTGAGCTTGGCGCGCTCGAGCGAGAGGTCGAGGGGAAGAGCGTGCCAGTCGGGCAGGGGCTCGGCGATGAGAACCCCGGCATCGACCAGCCCGTCGATGACGCCCGGGCTCACGCCGGCCGCCTCGGCGAGGCTCGATTTGACCCAGATCAACCCGTTCTGCGCCGCTTCGAGCACGCGCGCGCGGGCAGGCGTCATGCGCTCGGGCGAGGGTCCGACGAGGCGCACCCCGTAGCGCGGCGCGGGCGGGGAAAAGGCGCGGCCCGCGCTCATCATCATGCGCAGCACCATGCCGGGTGAGGACAGCGTGTAGTTCGCGACCCAATCGGCGAAGTCGAGCGAGACCGGCGGCAGCGGCGGCACGTCGTCGATCACTTCGGCGATGGCGCGGAGCTTCTTACGGTCGAGCGCGGGCGCAAGCGCGCCGGCCGGGCGCCGCCACACCGCGGCGAGATATTCCACCGTGCCGAGCGGGGCCACGACGAACCGGCCGGGCTCGGCCTCGGTCCCGTCGGGCAAGAGGTAGTCGTAAGGGGCGGGCAGCGCGAGCGGCAGCAGGACGGGAACCGTCTGCGGCGCGGCGGACTTTGCTCCAGGCTTGGTCTTCGTTCTGGCCAAGGGTCGATTTTGCGGGCTTAACGAGGGACTAACGACTCAGCTAGGCATAGTAGCCTCAGGAAGGCGCGTTCACGGCGCAATTCGAGGGTCGCAGGCATTGGCGGAAGCGGCGAGAGCGCAAGGGGTTCAGGCCACGCCTTACCTGCGTGAGGCCGTCGAGGACTGGCTTGCCTATCTCGCCGTCGAGCGCCAGCTCGCGGCCAACACGGCCGAAGCCTACGAACGCGACATTGCCCAGTTCCTCGCCTTCATCGCCCGCGCGCACAACAAGCTCCCCGACATGAAGCAGCTCATCGCGCTCTCGGCGCGCGACGTCCGCGCCTTCCTCGCGGCGCGGCGGAGCGAGGGGGTCGGGAGCCGGAGCCTGTCGCGGACTTTGAGCGCGCTCCGCATGTTCTACAAATTCCTCGAGCGGCGCGGCTACGGCAAGAACGACGCGATCCGCGCCGTAGCGCTGCCGAAGCTGCCGCATTCGGTGCCGAAGCCGCTCACCGCGCCGAAGGCGACCGCCCTGATCGACAGCGCCGATATCGTATCGCCCGACGCGCCGGAATGGGTGCTCGCACGCGACACCGCCGTGCTCGCGCTGCTCTACGGCTCGGGCTTGCGCATCTCCGAGGCGCTCGGGCTGAAACGCAAAGATGCCCCGATCAAAGGCCGCGACATGCTGCGCGTGACGGGGAAGGGCGCCAAGACGCGGGTCGTGCCCGTGCTTCCCGTGGTGCGCGAAGCGGTCGAACGCTATCTTGCGCTCCTGCCGCAGAAGCAGGGCTCCGAGGATCCCTTGTTCGTCGGCGTGCGCGGTGGCGAGCTTTCGCCCCGCATCATCCAGCTCAGGATCGCGAGCGCCCGCGCCGCGCTCGGTCTGCCCGACACGGCGACGCCGCATGCGCTCAGGCATTCCTTCGCCACGCATCTGTTGGGGGCCGGCGCCGACCTCCGCGCCATCCAGGAACTGCTCGGCCACGCTAGCCTCTCGACCACGCAAGGCTATACCGAGGTCGATCGCGAGCACCTGCTCAAGGCTTATACCCGCGCCCACCCCCGCGCTTGAGCTGCGCGGCGCTTTTCACGGCGTGACGACGATCTTTCCCGTCATTTTCGGATGGATTGCGCAGTAATACTCGACCGTACCCGCCGTCGAGAAGGTCTGCGAGAACTTGTCACCAGTGTCGAGTGCGCTCGAGTGGAACTTGCTGTCCTTTTGCGTCACCAAATGCGGAATGTCGTCAGCATTCACCCAGGTCACAGTCGTGCCGGCCTTGACCGTCAAGATTGGTGGGTCGAAGGTGAAGTTGCTGATCTTTATCGTCGCATCCTCGGCGAGCGCCGGGCCGTGACTCGCAGCCAAGCCCAATACGAGAATTGCTAAAAGACCCGCCAGGGTCAGCAGCAGCGCGCGAACACGGCCCGCTCGGATCGAGCGCGCGACAAGAGAGTGTGAACGCCATTTGGTCATGTCGTCTGCTCCCGATCAACCCGCGAGCGGCGTGTCGGTGATGGCGAGCAACTTGTCGCCGGTGCGCACCTCTACGCTTGCAATTCCGAGCAACGAGCGGAGCTGTTCGGCCGGCACCGTCATCGGTCCCGGCGATGGGGCAGTCCCGGGAGCGGGCTGCGGAAAACCTGTCGATCGCGCGGTGTGGAACGTCATGTTGCCCTCTACCTTCTGCACGATTT
>DATEMT010000207.1:0-3479 GCA_035275445.1 Methyloceanibacter sp.
TCGACCGACACGCCGATGCCGATGAAGGCGTTGCGGATCAGGTTGTCGGTGACGCTCACGTCGCGCAGGTAGCGGCCCCAGCCGATGACGATGCCATAGGCAATAGAGCCTTCGATCACATTGCCGGTCACCACGCTGTCGGCCTCGACCGCGATGCCGAAGCCGCGCAATTCGTTGTCTTTGCGCAGGAAGAGGTTGCGGATCAGGTTGCCCTGGATGACGGCGAGCCTCCCGCCCTTGGCGAAATTGGCGACAGAGATGCCGCCAGCGGCCCGGTCGATAAGGTTGTTGGCGATGACGGTGCCCTCAATCGAGAACTCGGCGTAGATTGCGACCTCGCCGAGCCGCGTGCAGGAATTGCCGATCATCTGGCAGTTCGATGCGGCATTGGCGCGGATGGCCGAGACCGCGCAATCGGCAATGCGGTTGCCGTTGATCGTAACCGAGCCCGCGCGAAGGACGCTGATGCCGTTGCCGGTCTGGCCGTCCCTCGCGGCGATGCCCGTAATGCGGTTTGCCGTGACCATGGTCGTGTCTTCGCCGGGCTCCGACCGCGCAACCACAATGCCGTTCTCGCCACAGTCGCGTATGGCGTTATTGCCGATGTGCAGACCGCTTGCATCTTCGCTCGCAAGTCCCGCTTGGCGGGCGTCGCCGATCTCGCAATCCTTGATCCAGCCCGAGACTTTTCTGAGCGAGACGCCGTTCGCCGTGCTGCCGGTGAAACGGCAATTGGTGACGTCGAGATGTTTGGTGTCGGTCGCGGCAAGAAGCGACCCGCTCTCCGCAAGAGGCTTGGCATCGCCGTCGAGCACGAGGCCGGAGAGCCCGACATTCTCGACCCCGGTAAGCGCAATAAGTGCTCCGCCGTCGCGATAGCGGAGGATTGTTTCGCCCGGAACGCCTTCGATGCGGGTTCCGGATTTCAGCGTGAGCTTCGCCGTCGAATAGATCCCGCCGGGAAGAAAGAGCGGCGTGCCGGTTTGCGCCGCCGTGTCGGCCGCTTCCTGGAGTGCCGCGGTCTGGTCGATCGCTCCGCCGCCGGGCGCAATACTCCGCGCGCCGCAGAGCCCGGACTCTTGCGCCAAGGCCGCGCGCGGTCCGGCCGCCACGGCAAGGCTAAGCCCGACCCCGCCCAACAGCAGCTCGCGGCGACCGACAGCCATGGCTCACGCACCCCTTGCGCTTATGTCCGCCACCCGGCGGACGGGCTGGCGGCCCTTCGTTTTCAACGGCTTTTCGCCGTTCGCGCAAGCGCGAACGAAGCGCAAGATCTCGGTCCCGCCCGCAAGCAAGGCTTCGCGGCTCTGAGGCCCGCGCTTTTTCGTCCAAGGCGGCACGTGCACGAAAACGACAAGCGGGACGTTGCGCTGAAGATGCGCCCATTCGAGCGAATGATAATAGAGGAAGTTGCAGAGATAGGCGCCGGGCGAACGGGACGTTCGGGCGGCGATGCCGCTTCGCCTGAGATGGGCGGCAAGTTTTGCTGCCGGAAAGGACGTGTCGTAGCGGGAGGGTGCGCTTTCGCGGATGGTGCGGGCTTCCGGTAGCGCGCCGCGCGCATCGGCCCTGAGTGCCACGCGGTTATGCGCCGACGCTTCGATGTGAAAGGCCGTGGCGCCCTCGCTCACGCCAAAATGAATCATCGCATGAGGTTGGAGCGACCGGTAAAGGCGGGGCATCAGCGCCACGTCGTCCCATGCGGTCGTCAGGATACGGGCACCGAGCGCGCTTCGGGATGCGCGTTGCTGCGCCGCCAGGGTCTCGACCAGCCAAGCCGACGGATTTTCGGCAACACCCGGAAAGGGGCCGAAGCCCGTGATGAGGATGCGCGGTTGCGCCATAGGGAACGGCTTACAAGGGGGCAAACCGCGAGGGAAGCGATTTCGGCGCGCGCCTAGTCGGCGCTCTTGATTCCGGCAAGCCGCGCAAGCTCCGACGCCGCGGCCGACGGCGTCATCTCGCCTGCGCGCACCTTCATCTCCAGCTCCTGGAAGTGGCGCGCCGCACGCTTGCCGCCTTCGAAAGCCGCGATCAGGCGCTGCTCGAAAATCTCCCGCATCCACGCGGCGGCCTGGTCGCGGCGGCGGGAATCGAGCGCACCCGAGGCGGTCAGCGCCGCGTGACGTTCGACGATCTTCGCCCACAGGTCATCCAACCCGCGATTGTCGCGCGCCGAAAGCGTCAACACCTGCGGGTCCCAATTGCTGTTGCCGGCAGCGAGAATATGCAGCGCGGTGCGATATTCCATCGCCGCGCGGTTGGCGCGCTCGACCTGGTCGCCTTCCGCCTTGTTGACGGCGACGACGTCGGCAAGTTCGAGCAGTCCGCGCTTGATGCCCTGAAGCTCGTCGCCGGCGCCCGGGATCGCCACCACCACGAACACATCGACCATGTTCGAGACCGCGGTTTCGGATTGGCCGACGCCGACGGTCTCGACCAGGATCACGTCGTAGCCCGCGGCTTCCGCCAGCGCCACGCTCTCGCGCGTGGTCTTGGTCACGCCGCCGAGACTGCCGCCTGCGGGCGAGGGGCGGATGAAAGCCTTGGGCTCGGCGGCGAGCCGTCCCATGCGGGTCTTGTCGCCGAGGATCGAGCCGCCGCTTCGCGACGAGGTGGGATCGACCGCGAGCACGGCAACCTTGTGGCCTTGAGCGGTGAGGTTGAGCCCGAGCTGGTCGATGAGCGTCGATTTGCCCGCGCCCGGAACGCCGCTGATGCCGACCCTGATCGCTTGGCCGGTGAAGGGCATGAGCCGCTCAAGCAGGGCTTCGGCGCGGGCCTGGTCCTCGCGCTTCGCGCTCTCGACCAGGGTTATGGCGCGCGCGAGCGCGACGCGATCGCCGGCGCGGATCGCTTTTGCGGTCTCATCGATGTCGTGTTTGGCTCTGTCCGTTTCGCGCATGGATGGCGGGGTAGGGAGAATCCGGTTCGACGCAAGAGGCCGAAGCTACTCCGCGGCTTGTTGCGATTTGGTATTCGCGCCGAGCTTTTGAAGCAGGTCGATGGCCGCGTCGGCGATGGGCGTGCCCGGACCGAAGATGGCCTTGGCGCCCGCCGCCTGAAGCTCGGGATAGTCTTGCGGCGGGATGACGCCGCCGACGACGATCATAATGTCGCCGCGGCCTTGCGCCTCGAGCGCCTCGCGCAAGGCCGGCACGAGGGTCAGATGGCCGGCCGCGAGCGAGGACACGCCGACGATATGCACGTCGTTCTCGACCGCTTGCCGCGCGGCCTCCTCCGGCGTCTGGAACAGCGGCCCGATATCGACGTCGAAGCCGAGATCGGCGAAGGCCGAGGCGATCACCTTCTGCCCTCGGTCGTGGCCGTCCTGGCCGATCTTGGCGACCAGGATGCGTGGACGGCGGCCCTGCTCGGTCTCGAAGGCCTCGATCAGCTCCTTGATGCGGCTCATGCTTCCTTCCATGCGGGCCATCTCCGCCCGGTAGACCCCGGTGATGGCCGAGACTTCGGCCCGG
>DATEMT010000208.1:0-11218 GCA_035275445.1 Methyloceanibacter sp.
CAGACGCTGCATGCGGGCGCCGAGATCGCCCTCGCCTTGGCGCATCATGGCAGCCCGCCTCCGCGAAAAAAGCCGCGCGCCGCCGGCTAGGGAATCGAGCGCGATCACCGTCCGCCAACGCGGATCGGCGGCGAGGCGCAGCACGGTATGGGCGAGAGAGGTTCGATAAAAGCGGATCGCGGCGGCCGCGCCGATCTCGCGCGCAAGGCGCCGCTTCACCCGGCCCATCGCCGGGCGCTTGGCCATGATGACGAGACGCCTGGCGTAGCTTGGCCCGCGCTTGGCCGCAGCCTTCCGCCTAGCCATAGATCCGCGCAAGCACCCGCGGCGGCACGCGCAAGTAATAGAGCATCATGCAGCCGAGATTGCGCAGGCTCCGCGCGAGATAGCCTTCGCGCCGGTAGCGCTCGCCGCTCGTCACCGCGCGCGATTGCAGCATGACGAGTTCCCGGCGCTTGAGCCTGCGCACGAGATCGACGTCTTCCATGAGCGGGAGCGGACGGAAGCCGCCGAGCCGCCGGTAGAGGCGGCGCGAGATGAGAAGGCCCTGGTCGCCGTAAGGAAGACCGAACAGGCGGCAGCGCCAGGCCACCAGCCGCTCGATGAAGCGCGGCATGGCGCCGTCGTCATCGAGCGTGAAGCGGAACGCCGCAGCGGCGTCGTCGCGCCGTCCCGTCTGCACGCGTTTTATGAACCCTTGCGCTTCCTCGGCGAAGCCGGGATCGAGCACGGTGTCGGCATGGAGAAAGAGCAGCCAATCGCCCCGCGCCGCGCGAGCGCCGGCATCTAGTTGCGACCCCCGACCCCGCGCCGCTTCGATCACATGCGTGCCGGCCGCCTCGGCGATGGCCCGGGTTTCGTCGGTCGAGCCGCCAT
This sequence comes from Methyloceanibacter sp., assembly GCA_035275445.1. Lineage (GTDB taxonomy): Bacteria > Pseudomonadota > Alphaproteobacteria > Rhizobiales > Methyloligellaceae > Methyloceanibacter. Next base: position 877 of record DATEMT010000208.1, read on the forward strand.
CGACGACGATCGCCTCCTGGACGATGCCCTCGACCACGGCGGGGACGAGCGCGGCCAAGGTGTGGGCGAGCTTGCGCTCGGCGTTGAGCGTCGGGATGACGACCGAGATCATGGCGCAAAACCTAGCGCTTCTGCGGCTTCCGCTGCAATCGCGCCCCTACGATTATGGCCAATGTTCTTGATTTGTTCGCATCGGTTGACTATATAGGCGGCATGACGGTCGCCTTGAGAAAAGCCCCCGATTTGGACAGCCTTCCCCCCGAGGCGGGAGGGGTCGCCGCCGGCCGCAGGCACGGGCGCGGTGCCCAGACCAACCGCTCCGGCCGCTACGAGCCGGTCGCCTACGAGGCGGCCGACGACGGCTGGGAGTCGCTCGCCGGGCTCGAGGCGCTTTCGACCGAAGTGCAGGAAGTGCCGGCGCGGCGCATCATCACCCGCAACGAATCCCCCGATATCGGCTTCGACCGCTCGATCAACCCCTACCGGGGCTGCGAGCATGGCTGCATCTACTGCTTCGCCCGCCCGACCCACGCCTTTCTCGGTCTTTCGCCCGGGCTCGATTTCGAGACGAGGCTGTTCGCCAAGACCAACGCCGCCCAGGCGCTCGAACGGGAGCTTGCCGAGCCCGGCTATCAGGTGCGGACCATCGCCATCGGCACCAACACCGATCCTTATCAACCGATCGAACGGCGCTACCGCATCATGCGCCGCATCCTCGAAGTGTTGAGCGCCGCGAACCATCCCGTCGGCATCGTCACCAAATCGGCTCTGGTCTTGCGCGACCTCGACATCCTGTCCTCGATGGCCGAGCGGGGCCTGGTGAAAGTGGCGCTGTCGGTGACGACGCTCGACCGCAAGCTCGCGCGCGCCATGGAGCCGCGGGCGAGCACGCCGGACAGGCGCATCGAGACGCTCGAGCGGCTGGTCGATGCGGGCGTGCCCGCCTCCGTCATGGTCGCGCCGGTCGTTCCCGGGCTCACCGATTCCGAGATGGAACGCATCCTCGAACGCGCCGCTGCCGCCGGCGTGAGCCAGGCGGGCTACATCTTGCTGAGGCTGCCGCTCGAGATCGGCGACCTCTTCACCGAGTGGCTGCAAGCGAACTGCCCCGATCGCGCCAAGCGCGTGCTGTCGCTGATGCGGTCGGCGCGGGGCGGCAAGCTCTACGATGCCAAATGGGGCGAGCGCATGGTCGGCGACGGCCCTTACGCCTGGATGATCGGGCGGCGATTCGAGATGGCCTCGCAGCGGCTCGGCCTCAACGAGCGCTCGCTTGCGCTCCGCACCGATTTGTTCACGCCGCCCGCACGCCTGGGCCAACAGCTTTCCCTGCTCTAGCCTTTCTGCGGACAAGACCTGCCGCGCCCTTGCAAGGGCCGCGTCGTTTGCGCCAGAGTCGCGCGCATGGGACTGCCCGCCGAGTCGCTCCCGCTTCGCCCCGCGCCCAGCTTCGACCGCGAGGAGGAGTTGATGGGCCTCCACAACGGCCCCGTGGCCGGGATCGATGAGGCCGGACGCGGACCGTGGGCCGGTCCCGTGGTCGTCGCCGCCGTGATCCTCGATCCCGCCCGCATTCCCGAAGGCCTCGACGATTCCAAGCGCCTCACGTCCGATATGCGCGAGGACCGCTACGCCGAGATCCTCGCCACCGCGATCGTGTCGGTCGTCATCGGACAGGTCAGGCGCATCGACCGCGACAACATCCTGCAAGCGAGCCTGTGGGGCATGCGAGCCGCTTATCGCGCTCTCGGCGTGCCGGCGGGCGCGGCAATCATCGACGGCCATATCGTCCCGCGCCGCTTCCCCTGCCCGGCGCGCGCCGTCATCGGCGGCGACGGACTTTCGCTCTCGGTGGCCGCGGCGTCGATCGTGGCTAAGGTCACGCGCGACAGGCTGATGATAAAGCTCTCGCGCCGCTACCGTCGCTACGGCTGGGAGAGCAACAAGGGTTACGGAACGCGCGAGCACGCCGCCGCGATCGAGAAGCACGGCGTCTGCACGCATCATCGCCGTTCGTTCAGCCCGATCGAGCGGGCGCTCAGGCTGCTCGAAACCGGCGCGCAAGACCTGCCGGCGACAGCGGCCGAATAGTACCTAAGCCGGAATCCAATCGGCGATTTGCTGGGCGATCTTATCGGCGCCCGGCTCGAGCACGAGCATATGGCCGTGGCCGTCGAGCTTGAGGAAGCTCGCGCCGGGATAGCCGTCCGCGGTCGCCCGTACACTCGCCGCCGACACGAGATTGTCGTCGGCGCCGGCGAGGCAGAGCACCGGACACGTGACCGATCCGGTTTCAACGACGGTGGCGCCGGTCCGGTCGAACATCCAGAAGAACAGCTCGAAAAAGGCGCGGCCCGATTCGGGGCCAAATTTGTCGAACACGGCGCGTTGCTCGCCTTCCGGCACGCGATTCAAGGTCAAGGTGCAGGCGAGATCGAAATCGGGATTGATGACTGTGTTCCAGAACGCCCCAAGCCCCATCAAATCCCGGCCGAGCTTCTTCTCGGCCTCGGTTTGCGGCAGGATGCCGGCGCGCGGCGCCGGCGCCACGAGCACGAGCGCGCGGGCAAGCCCCTTCGCGGCGAGAAGCTGGGCCAAGACGGCGCCCATGGAATGGCCGAGAAGCACGGGACGCGGCGGGATGGTCTCGAGGAAGGCTTCCAATTCGGCGCGGTAGTCGTCAATGCCGACGCCGACAAGGGTCTTGCTTGCGTCCTTTGCTCGGGCGCCGTGGCCGATGAGATCGGGTGCGTGGCAGGTCCAACCCTTGCTTTCGAAGATTGGCCGGAACGCGTCGAAGCACCAGGCCCCCTCATTGGCCCCGTGCAGCATGACGATGTCCTTGGTCACGGCGTTTGCCCCCTCGGCCGCTCCGCCTGCCCAAATCCGCGCGCCGCCAAGCGGCAGAAGCGCCAAGCCCAGCGCTCCTTTCAGGATCTTCCGGCGCAAGATGGGCGGCAATCAATTTCACTCCGGCCGAAGCGGTTGTGGCACGGGCGGAAATCCCAAGCCAGCCCTCGCAGTTAATTGCGTCTTTACGCTAAATCCTCCAAGCTGAGGCCTGTCCCCCGCGCGTGATTTGCGGGGCACTCGCGTTCCAGTCTCGCGTAACCCGGGTCAGTGTCATGCGTATGGGGGTAAAGCCGGGAGCCAAGCTCCCGCTCGACAGCGTTATCGTCGGCGATTGCATCGAGGCGCTCAACCGCCTCCCCGAGGCCTCGATCGACCTCGTCTTCGCCGATCCGCCTTACAACCTTCAGCTCAACAACGAGCTCTACCGGCCCGACAACAGCCGGGTCGATGCCGTCGATGACGACTGGGACAAGTTCGGAAGCTTCGCCGCTTACGACACATTCACCCGCGACTGGCTCTCGGCCTGCCGCCGCGTGCTCAAGCCCGCGGGCGCTCTGTGGGTGATCGGCAGCTACCACAACATTTTCCGCGTCGGCGCCGCGTTGCAGGATCTCGGTTTCTGGGTGCTCAACGACGTGGTGTGGCGCAAGACCAATCCCATGCCGAATTTTCGCGGAAGGCGCTTCACCAACGCCCATGAGACGCTGATCTGGGCTTCGATGGGACCGAAGGCGCGCTACACCTTCAATTACGAAGCGATGAAGGCGGTGAACGACGATTTGCAGATGCGCTCGGACTGGCTGTTTCCGATCTGCTCGGGCGCGGAGCGCCTGCGCGCCGAAGGCGGCCGCAAGACCCACCCGACGCAGAAACCCGAAGCGCTGCTCCACCGCATCATCCTCTCCTCAACGCATGCCGGCGACGTCGTGCTCGATCCGTTTCTCGGCTCCGGCACCACGGCGGTCGTGGCCAAGCGGCTCGGCCGGTCGTTCATCGGCATGGAGCGCGACGCGACTTACGCCGAGGCGGCGCGAGCCCGGCTTCGCGCACTCGAAGCGTGCGACCCCGCCGCCCTTCAGGTGGCGAAAGGCAAGCGGGCCGAGCAGCGCATCCCCTTCGGTACGCTGGTCGAGCTTGGGCTGATCGCCCCGGGGACCGCGCTCTACGACCCCGCCGCGCGGCATGAGGCGAAGGTCAGGGCCGACGGCTCGATCGCCTGCGCCGGGGCGCAAGGCTCGATCCACAAGATCGGCGCACAGGTGCAAGGGGCGATCGCCTGCAACGGCTGGACCTTCTGGCACTACGAGGCGGAAGGGACGCTCAAGCCGATCGACGCCCTGCGCGACGCCGCGCGGGCGAAGCTCGCGGTCCAGCCTTAGAAATTCGCGACTCGGCCGCGAGGGCGTGGGCGAGCACTTTCCGCATCAGCGAGGGAAGCGCCGCGCGCGGAAGGTCGGTCCGCGCGACGAAGCCGCAAGTTTGGGGCAGAGCGGCGCGCTTCGGCTTGGCATCGATCGGCACGTCGGCGCGGTAGACGACAAGCTCGAGATGAAAATGGGTGAAGCTGTGCGCGACGACGCCCGGCAGCTTGCGCCAGCCCGCCTTGAGCGGCGCATAGTCGCTTAGGGCTTGCCCGTTCGGCCGGGCCTCCTGCCAGGGCGAGGACGGCGTTTCGAGCATGCCGCCCAGCAGTCCCTCCATCGGTCGCTGGCGCAGGAGAACCGCGCCGTCTTGCCGGAGCGCGACGAAGGCGGCGGCATGGCGCGTCGGCCGCTCGCGCCTCTCCTCGCGGTAAGGCAGCGCTTCGGCGATCCCCTCGGCGAAGCCGCGGCAGTCGGGCCGCAGCGGACACAGCGCGCAAGCCGGCCGTCGCGGCGTGCAGATCGTGGCGCCCAAATCCATCATCGCTTGCGCGAAGTCGCCGGCGCGTCTCGCGGGCGTCAGCGTCGCGGCCAGCGCCTTGATCTCCGCTTTCGCCGCCGGCAGCGGCGTTGTCACGGCGAAGAGGCGCGCGACCACGCGCTCGATATTGCCGTCCACCGGCGTTGCGCGCGCGCCGAAGGCGATCGCCGCAATCGCGGCCGCCGTGTACTCGCCGATCCCCGGAAGCGCGTGCAGCGCCGCAGCGCTTCCCGGAAACGTTCCGCCATGCTGCGTCATCACGGCGCGGGCGCAAGCGTGCAGGTTCCGCGCCCGCGCGTAATAGCCGAGCCCGGCCCACGCGGCGAGCACCTGACCAAGCTCGGCCGCTGCGAGCGCCTTCACGTTCGGCCATTGCCGCAAGAAGGCGGCATAGCGCGGCAGCACGGCCTTCACCGTCGTCTGCTGGAGCATGATCTCGCTCAGCCACACGCGGTAAGGATCGGGCGTCTCGCCTGGGGCCGAGCGCCACGGCAGATCGCGCCGCTCGCGTCCGTACCAAGCGAGGAGCGAGGCGGCGATGCGACCTCTCTCCGGCTTCGCGTTTCTCTTCTGCATGACAGGAACTCCGGCCGCGCGCACGCCGAAGCCATGGTGTAAGCTCGTTGGAATCGAAGCAAGCGGCGGGCGCGGTCCCTCCACCATTGACTTTCCATTCTATGGACGAGCGCGAGCGAAGATCATTGGCGAGAGCGGCGGCCGCAGCGCGGCCGATCGGCGCATTTTCGGCCCACGCGCTCGACCCGGCAGCGCGGGCAAGGGGCTTTGCCACGGCGGCCCTTCTCGCCGATTGGCCGGCAATCGTCGGCGCCGAGCTCGCCCGGTTCACCATGCCCGACCGCGTGGTCTGGCCGCGCCATCGCGACGACGACGGCGAGAGCGTCCGGCATCAGGGACGACGGGAAGACGGCGCGGTCCTCATCCTCCGCGTCGACGGTCCGCGCGCGATCGAGGTGCAGCACCGCTCGCGCCAAATCCTCGAGCGCGTCAACGGTCATTTCGGCTATCGCGCCGTGGCCGAAATGCGCATCTTGCAGGCGCCGGTCGCGCGAAAGCCCGCGACCGCTCCACCGCCTGAGCCCATCGCGCCAGGCGCGCTGCCCGCTTCGGCGGAGGCCATCGAGGATGGCGGCTTGCGCGAGGCCCTGAAACGGCTTGCTTCGGTCTCCCGGCGCGGGGGCTGAGGTCCCGGTTTTGTGACCTTTCTCGCTCTTGCCATGAGGGACCGGTATCAACGATTGTAGGCGCCGGCCCGGCTCAGGAGCCGGAAATCCTTCATCTTGGAGTAGCGAGCGTGGCGAAAAACGAGAAAAAAGCGGCTGACAAGTCTGCAGGCACGGACCCGTCCGATGGCGGGGATACCCTGAAGGCGAACAACACTTGGCTTTATGCGCTCGGCGCCGTCGCCGCCGTGGCGATCACAGCCGGCGTTTTCATCTGGCGGGACAGCACCCCGAGCGTCGCTGCGGGGGAAAAAACCGATCCCGACCTGTCCGAACTGATGAAGCCCGGACCGCTGCCCGATATCTCTCTCGGCAAGGACGACGCGGCCAACACGATCGTCGAATACGCCTCGATGACCTGCCCCCATTGCGCCGCGTTCCACAAGACGGTGCTGCCGGAGCTCAAGACCAAATACATCGACACCGGGCAAGCCCGGCTGATCTTGCGCGAGTTTCCCCTCGACCAGCTCGCGGCCCAGGCCTCGATGGTGGCGCGTTGCGCCGGCCCCGATCGCTACTACGCGATGGTCGGCGCCTTGTTCGAAACGCAACCGAACTGGGTGGCGGAAGGCAGCGAAGGCACGCAGAAGCTGTTGCAGGTCGCCAAGCAGGCCGGCTTCACCAAGGAGAAGTTCGACCAATGCATCGGCGATAAGGCGTTGTTCGAGAAGATCGTGGAGACGCGCACGCGCGGGCATGAGACCTTCGGCGTCGATTCCACGCCCTCGTTCTTCGTCAACGGCAAACGGCTGACGGGCGAGCAGACCGTGGCGGCGTTCGGCGCCTTATTCTCTGGCGGGGCGAAGCCGGCGGCGGACGCCGAAGGACCAGAGCCGGGCAAGGCCGAGGCGCCTCAGGGCCAATAGGTGCGGTGATGCCCGTCCGCGCGGCCAAGGCGTCTGTTGCCCTTGCGGCCGTGCTTGCGCTTGCCGCGTGCGGCGGCGGGGCGGGCGGACCGGCGCCCCCGATCGACAAGCGAACCTACGTTCCGCCCCAAGCCGAGCTGATGACGCCGGGACCGCTCGGCGAGCGCGTGCTCGGCAAGGCCGGCGCGCCCATCACCGTGATCGAGTACGTCTCGCTCACCTGTCCGCATTGCGCCAATTTCCAGAAGACCGTGTTCCCGCGCGTGAAGAAGGAGTTCATCGACACCGGCAAAGTCCGCTTCATCGTGCGGGAGTTTCCCATCGGGCGCTCGTCAGGGAACGCGGCTATCGCCAATCGCTGCGCCCCGGAGGACAAGTATTTCTTCGTCCTCGGCCAGTTTCTGTCCCGGCAGCCGGAATGGGTGAGCCAAGAGGTCCGGCTCGACGCGATCTACGGCGTTGCCAAGTCGGGCGGGCTGTCGCGCGAGACGTTTGACAGTTGCCTATCGAATCAAACCATTATCGACGGCCTGAACGAGGTGAAGCAGCGGGGGCGGCAATTCGGCGTGATCGGCACGCCGACCTTCTTCATCAATGGCCGCAAGGCGCAAGGAGAGGTCACCTTCGACGAGATCAAGGCCATGATCGAGCAGACGCCGGCGCCGTCATCGTCATGATGGCAAGCGCGTGGCGTCGGTCCTGATCCGGTCCTCGTCGTCTCCAAGCGTCGTACGCCCGCGTTGCCGAAGCCCCGCCGTCGCGCGCGTCGCCATAACTCTTTTTGAATCGAGGGCAGTTCACACGTGCAGATCACCCGTCTTCGCCTTCTCGGCTTCAAGTCCTTCGTCGAACCGACCGAGCTCCTGATCGAGCACGGGCTGACCGGTGTGGTCGGGCCCAATGGCTGCGGCAAGTCGAATCTGCTCGAGGCGCTGCGCTGGGCCATGGGCGAGACCTCGTACAAGAGCATGCGCGGCGCGGCGATGGAGGACGTGATCTTCGCCGGCTCCGAGGATCGCCCCTCGCGCAACAGCGCCGAGGTCACCCTCTTCATCGACAACAGCCAACGCAAGGCTCCGGCCGAGTTCAACGACAGCGACGCGCTCGAAGTGACGCGGCGGATCGAGCGCGAGGCGGGCTCCGCCTACAAGGTCAACGGCAGGGACGTGCGCGCCCGCGACGTGAGACTCCTGTTCGAGGACGCCGCGACCGGGGCGCGCTCGCCCGCGCTCGTGCGTCAGGGCCGGATCGGCGAGATCGTCAACGCCGCGCCGCAAGAGCGAAGGCGCGTGCTCGAAGACGCGGCCGGCATCGCCGGGTTGCATAGCCGCAGGCACGAGGCCGAGCTCAGGCTGGCCGCGACCGAAACGAACCTCACCCGCCTCTCGGACTTGATCGGTCAGCTCGGAACCCAGCTCCAGGCGCTGAAGCGCCAGGCGCGCCAGGCGCAGCGCTATCGCGAAGTCTCCGGCAAGATCCGCGCCACCGAGGCGCTTCTGCATCATCTCACCTGGATCGGCGCGTGCGCCCATGTCGATGAGGAGGAGGCCTCGTTCCAGCGGGCGCTCGCCGCGGTCGCGCAGGAAACCAAGGCCGAGGGCGAGGCGCTGCGCCAGCAGGCCGAGGACGCCGAGAAGCTCCAGCCTTTGCGCGACGAGGAAGCGGCGCGCGCGGCCGTGCTGCATCGCTTGAGCGTCGAGCGCGACGCGCTCGACCGCGAAGAAGCGCGCGCCAAGGCACGCCACGGCGAGCTCGAGACGAGGCTCGCGCAGGCCTCGCGCGACCTTGCCCGCGAGGAGGAGCATATCGCCGAGGCCGAGGGCATTTTGCGCCGTCTCGGCGAGGAGAAGCGCCGCCTCGAAGCGGCAAGCTCGCGCGACCATGAAGAGCCGCAATTGCGCGCCGCGGCCGCCACGGCCAAGGCCGCGCTCGATGAAGCCGAGACGACATTGCGCGCGGCGACGACGGCGCTCGCCGAGGCGCGCGCCAGGCGCGGCCAACATGAAGGCGAGAAATCGGAGTTGCAGGCGCGCATGGCGCGGCTCGAAGCGCAAGCGGGCGAGATCGAAGCCGAGCTTGCCAGAGCCGAGGCCGAAAGCGGCAGCGGCGGCAAGTTGCAGGAACTGAATGCCGGGCTGGCCGAGCTTTCGGCCAACGTGCAGAGGATCGAAGTCGAGCTGCAAGCCGCCGAAGCCGAAGAAGAAGCGGCGCTCAAGGCCGAAGCGGAGACACGCGCGGCCGCCGCCGCCGCGAAGCTCGCAAGCCAGGAGCTCGAGACCGAGCTTGCCACGCTCATGAAGCTGCTTGCGCCCGCCCATGACTGGTCGCCGATCGTCGAGGAGATCAAGATCACCTCGGGCTACGAGCAGGCGCTCGGGGCGGCACTCGGCGACGACCTCGATGCCGCAAGCGACGAAGCCGCACCCTCGCATTGGCGACTGACCGCGGCTTCGGACCGCGACCCCGAGCTTCCCGAGGGCGCGACCCCGCTCAGCACATTCGTCAAAGGCCCCGCGGTGCTGGCGCGCAGGCTTGGGCAGATCGGCGTCGTCGAGAGCTCGCGCGGCCACACGCTTCAGACCATGCTCGCGCCGGGCCAGAGGCTCGTGTCGAAGGAAGGCGATCTCTGGCGCTGGGACGGGTACAGCCTCAAATCCGGCGCCGACAGCGCCGCGGGAGCGCGGCTCGTCGAGCGCAGGCGCCTTGCCGCGCTCAAAAGCGAGGCCGCCAAGGAAGAGAGAAGCGCCGCCGCGGCCGAAGCCGCGCGCGAGCGGGAAGCGGGCCGGGCCGAACGCGCCAAGGTGGCGACCAAGGCCCTGCGCCAGGAGGCCAAGGAGGCGCATGCCGAACTCGACCGCACCCGCGATGCGATCGCCGGAGCCGAGCACGCGGCGCAAGCCACGAGCAAAGAACTCGGCGCGCTGACCGAGGCGCTCAGCCGCACGCGGGCCGCATTCGCCGAGGCGAACGCGGGAAGCGCGCGCATCGCCTCGGCCCTGCTCGACCTCGCCGCGCTCGGAGGCCTGGAGACGGCGCTGCAAAGGGCGCAAGAGGGCGCCGACCGGAGCCGCCAGGCCGCGGCCCGGGCCGAAGCCACGCTCGAAGGCTTCGAGCGCGAGCTCAAGCTCCGGCAAGAGCGGATGGAGGCGATCGGCGAGGAAGAGGACCTTTGGGTCAAGCGCATCGCCAATGCGCGCGAGCAGATCCTGACCTTGCGCGCCCGCGAAGAAGAGACGAGCGCCGATCTTGCCGCGCTGGCAAACCTGCCCGCCGAGATCGAGCAGCGCCGGATGAAGCTGTTCGACGCCATCGCCGCGGCCGAGCGCGAGAGGGCCAAGGCCGCCGACGAGCTTGCGATCGCCGAGACGGCCCTCAAGGACCGCGAGAAGGCATTGCGCGAAGTGCAGGAGCACTTGGCCGAGGCGCGCGAGGCGCGCGCGCGGAGCGAGGCGCGGCTCGAGGCGGCGCGCGAGCGCCGCA
>DATEMT010000209.1:0-3991 GCA_035275445.1 Methyloceanibacter sp.
ACCCGAGAGGTGCGCGACTACGCCGCCAAGCTCGCCGAAAAGGAGGCCGGCATGGAGGAAATGAGCGAAAAATTCCGCAGCCTCGGCAGCAAGGTCTATATCGTGGCGGATTGAGCGCCTTTCTTTTGCGGCCAAGCCTTGCAATTTGCGGTTTTGGCGGCGGCAAATTTCGAGTATTTTCCAGTGACGACCGAGGGAAAACGGGGGTTTTCGCTTGGTATCTGCACCCCAGATTACGTCTGTCGCGATCGCGACCCTGCTGATCGCATCGCTCTCCGTTGCCTCGCATTCCGCGAACGCGGGGGCGGCGGCAGAAACCCCGTCCGCCGATTGCCACAACGAGGCCGGGCTCGCCATGCTCGCCTCGCCTTCCGTGCCGTGGAAGGGCGCAGCCTTGCGAGTGGTGTTCGTGGCCGAGACGCCGCTCCAAGGCGAGCTTTCGCTGATTGCGCCCGACGGCAAGGTCGCGGCCACATCGCACGGCGGCGAGAGCGGTCCGCCTTACATTTGGTTCGCCGAAATCGCAGCACCTGTCGCCGGGACATGGCAGGCGAAGCTCATGCGCGAGGGCGCCGCGCCCGAATGCAGGACCGTCACCCGCGAAATCGCCGTGCAGCGCAAAGGGGGTTCGCGCGCCCGCGCGGCCAAAAGCGTCTGGCCCATTAACGATGCCTGGGACCGGGCGAACGAGAATCTCTATTCGGCGTGGATCGCGAAACTCTTCGACGCGCCGCTCGAGGATGCGCCGTCGTGGAAGGCGATGCACGAAGTGCTGCGCGATCCCTCGCGCAACGTCCTCTTCGACCATCTCGGCCTGCGCGAGGATGAGAAGGGGCAAGTCATCCGGCCCGATTGCGCCGACGTTCCTTATTTCCTGCGCGCCTATTTCGCCTTCAAGCTGGGCTTGCCGTTCGGCTACGCCAAATGCACGCGCGGCGACGGCGGCCAACCGCCGCGCTGTCCGCAATGGTGGAACATCGTCAAGGAGGAGCCGCCGCCTGAGCAGGTTGTGCAGGGAGAGTCGGTAACAGTGCCGACCGGCCTGTTCGGCACCTTCGCCCGCACGGTGCAGGCGCCGCCGCGGCGGGTGAAACTGCCGACGCGGCCGAAAGGGCTCGTGCCGGGCTTCGGCTTCTACCTGACCTCGACCGTTGCCGACGCCGTGCATTCGGGCAACGGGCGGACGCCGGCGGACGACGACGACAGCGACTACTATCCGGTGGCGCTCACCGCCGAGACGCTCCGCCCGGGCACGATCTATGCCGACCCCTACGGGCACGTGCTCGTCCTCGTCAAACGCGTGCCGCAATCCGGCGACGGCGCCGGCGTGTTCCTTGCGGTCGACGGGCAACCCGACGGCACGGTCGCGCGCAAGCGCTTCTGGCGCGGCAATTTCCTCTTTGCCCAGGACCCCGCGCTCGGCAGTCCCGGGTTCAAGCGTTTCCGCCCGATCGTGCGCGAGAAGAATGGGACGCTGCGGCGGCTCACCAACGAGGAGATCGCGAACAATCCCGACTATGGCGACTATTCGCTTGAGCAGTCGAAAATCGATGTGGAGGCGTTCTACGATCGCATGGATGACGTGATGTCGCCCGCGCCGCTCGATCCGATGCGCGCGCTGACCGAAGCGATCACCGCGCTCGAGGAGCAGGTCAACGCCCGCGTCACCTCGGTCGAGAACGGGCGCAAATATCAGGTCGAGGGCGGGGGCCAAGTGGACATGCCGGACGGCGCGTCGATCTTCGAGACGACCGGCACGTGGGAGGATTTCGCCACACCGTCGCGCGATTTGCGCTTGCTGATCGCGATTGACGTGGTGCGTGGATTCCCCGACCGCGTCGCGCGGCGGCCCGAGCGCTACGCCATGCCGAAGGACAAGACCGTCGAGGCGGTCAAGTCCGAGCTCGCGGCGAGGCTCGCCTCGGAACTCGCGGCGCGGAAGTTTGCCTATACGCGGACCGACGGGTCGCAATGGACGCTCGCGCTGAAAGACGTGCTCGACCGCATCACCGCGCTCGAGATGGCCTACAACGTCAATGACTGCGTCGAGTTGCGTTGGGGCGCGGCCGAGGGCAGCGAAGAAGCCGCGCCTTGCAAGCGGCGCGCGCCGCAAGGTCAGCGCGCCAAGATGTCGGAATATCGCGCCTGGTTCAGCGAGCGTCGCCGCCCGCCGCGCGGGTGAGGGTCTTGGCGCGACGCTTTCGGGAATTGACAGTGTGAAGGTCGAGCCGCTCCATAGGCGATGCTCCGCGACCGAGGGAATCGCATGGGCCGGCTCGTTGGCGTTGCGTTGACCGGCGTTGTTCTGAGTGCGGCTGCGCTTAATTGCTTTTCGGTCGCGTCGGGCGAAGAGCAAAGCCTGCTCGCGCGCTGCTTCAGCCCGGCTGCCCTTGCCGGGACGACAAACGAGATCAAACCGTCGCGAAACCGCGCCAAGCTCGACGTGACGCTATTGAAGGAGGCGGCAATCCCCGCGCGGCCGCCGGTCTCACAGGCCATGCGCGGCCCGATCACAAGCGTGACGCTGCCGCAGGGCACGAAGCTGATCGCGCTCACCTTCGATCTCTGCGAAACCGACGGAAGTACCGCGGGCTATGACGGGCGCATCGTCGATCTCCTCCGCGCCGAGGGCGTGAAGGCCACCTTCTTCGCCGGCGGCAAGTGGATGGAAACGCACCCGGAGCGCGCGGCGCAATTGATCGCCGATCCCGCTTTCGAGATCGGAAGCCACGGGTTTCGCCACCGCGACATGGCGAGGCTCGGCGGCGAAGCGCTCATCGAGGAGATCAGGCTGGCCGATGCCGCTTATACGCGGGCGCACGCGGGCCTGCTCGCCAGACAATGCGCGGCCCCGAACACCGGCGCCGCCCTCCCGCCGCCCCATATCAGCCTCTTCCGCTTTCCTTACGGGCGTTGCAACGCGGCGTCGCTCGCGGCAGTCGCCGATCAGGGTGAGTTCGCCATCCAGTGGGACATCGTGACCGGCGACCCGGACCCGCATCGTTCGGCAAAGGCAATCGCCAAGACCATTCTCGACAAGGCGCATCCCGGCGCCATCGTCATCGGCCACGCCAACGGCCGCGGCAAGAACACCGCCGAGGCGCTCGCGCTCGCCATTCCCAAGCTCAAGGAAGAGGGTTACAGCTTCGTCACGGTGAGCGAGCTGCTCGCGGCTGGCACGCCTGTGATTGCCACAAGCTGCTCGCCTGCACGTTCCACTGCGAAATCGCGTCTATCGCGCGAGAGCCATGCCAAACGTCAAAGCTTCTTCGGCCTCCCCGGCCTTTCCGGCGCCGCCCATTGAGCTGGGACCTGCGCGTCTCGTTGTGCTTGTTCCTGAATCTTGCCCCGGCGTGGCGGCGAAAATCGCCGCGATCGAACCCTGGTCGGCGATGAACTACCCGGCCGATGGGTTGGCACGATTTCTTGCGACGCCGGACCGCGGCGCCTCACGCTATCTCATCGAGGTGGACGGCGTCGAGGCGGGCGCGATGTCGGTGCGTTCGCCCTGGCTCAAGGGACCCTATCTCGAGCTCCTCGCGCTTCTACCGCCGTTCCAGCGCCGCGGCCTCGGCACAACTCTCATGGGCTGGTTCGAGCGGGAGGCGGTGAAGCTCGGAGCGCGCAATCTCTGGGTTTGCGCCTCGTCGTTCAATGACGGGGCGTTGCGCTTTTATGGCCGCCACGGCTTCGCGCCGGCAACGACGCTTCAGGGTCTTGTCGCCGACGGCTACGACGAGGTGCTGTTGCGAAAATTCCCGCTCGGCGCATGACCGCGTCCGCTTGATCTCGGCTCCCGTGGCGCCGGTACCGCGCGGCGGGCTGGCCATCTTCGCGCGAATCGCCGAGCATTGTCGTGATCCCGCGTACACGCGCGGAAGGGGGAGGCGCGAATGGTTCAATCCTATGTTCTGTGGGCGTTGCTCGGCATGGCCGGCTATTCCTTCATGACGCTGTTCGTGAAGCTCGCCGAACGGTCGGGCGAGGTCTC
>DATEMT010000210.1:0-2612 GCA_035275445.1 Methyloceanibacter sp.
GAAGACGGTCAAGAAGGCCCTCGGCACGCTCAAGGGCAAGGCACGCATCAAGCGTACCATGTGGTCGAGGCGGGCCCAGGAATACGAAGCCAAGATCAATTCCGGCGACCTCGTCTCGATCGCCGAGGTCGTGCGCGACCTGCACCGCGCCGAGAATCAGCCCGAGCAGTCCTACTCCGAGCGCCAGCTCTATGAAGCCGCGCTCGACCGCATGGCCCGCGAGATTGCGGCCGTCGAGAAGTTGGACGAGGCGAGCGCCGTCGCCAAGATCGACGACGTGCTGGCCAAGACCGCGCGACACGCCAAGATCACAGCCGAATCCGAGGCGCGGACCCGGGCGGCCTAGCCTTTAGACTTCAATGATCGACAGAAGCCGAGCCGGGACAACCCCCGGCTCGGCTTTTTGCTGACCGGCGTTAGCCCGGGCCGCAGCCGATCTGGCCCATGAGCACCTTGAGCTCGACCGCCTCGGTACGGGCATCGATTTCCGTGCAGAGCGCGAGCGAGCGCCGCAGGCCCTCGCAAGCCGCGACCGTCTCGCCGCGGGCATGGGCGAGCACGGCGAGATTGCGCATCTGCATGGCTATGGCGCGCTTGTCGTCCGCCTCGCGCGCCGCGTCCAAGGCCGTGTTGAACTCGGCTTGCGCCTCGGCCAAGCGTCCGGCCTCGAGATAGAGCGTGCCAAGATTGCCGGACGCAGCGGCGACGCCGCCCGCGTCGTTCACGCTCAGGAACAGATCCACGGCCTTGCGATAGCTCGTCTCGGCCTCGTCGGTCCGCTTGCTGGCGCGATGGACGTTGCCGAGGTTGAACATGGCCTGGGCAGCTCGTTCGGGAGGGCCAAGGTCCTCGTAGAGGCGAAGGCTCTCGGCGAACCTCGCGGCCGCCTCGTCGAGATTGCCGCGCTCGAACAGGATCGTGCCGAGGTTGAGAGTGGCGCGGGCCACGCCGTCCTTGCGCTCGAGCCGGCCTTCGAGGCGGAGCGCCTGGCGGGCCATCTGCTCGGCGCGATCGAGGTCTTGGGTCTCGCGGTAGAGCAGAGAGAGATTGCCGGCGGCAAGTGCCGCGATCGCCGTCTCACCTAGCCGGTCGGCGAGCGCCAGGCTTTTGATGACGATCTGCTCGGCTTCTTGCGTCTTGCCCAGGCTTTGCAACAGGAGGCCGAGATCGGCGTAGAGCTGGGCGAAGCCGAGCTCGTACTTGTTTTCAGTGCAGAGCGCGGCGGCGCGATTGAAATTGACGAGGGCCGCGTCGCGATTGCCCGCCTGCAACTCGGCATTGGCGAGCGCGATCAGCGCATCGACCTCGCCTTTGGCGTCGCCTTCCGCCTCGAACCTGGTTTTGGCGGCCGAGAATTTTTCGATCGCCGCGCCGAGGTTGCCGCGCCGGAAATGCAGGATCGCAGCGAACATGTCGAGCGCGCCCTCGCCGTGGGCGGTCGCATCTCCTTCCGCCGCGTTGCTCAGGGCCTCGATGCTGTCGAGATCGTCCGCCCTGAAATGTGCGAGCGCGAGCGCAAGCAGAGCATCGGCCGAGGCCGGATCGCGCGCGAAGGCTTCGCGGAAGAGGCCGAGCGCTTCGCCCGGGTCGTCCGCAAGCATCAGCGCGCCCTGATGGCGGAGTGCGGAAGCGGCCGCGCGCGAGGCCTCTTCCGCCGCGGCGCGTTTGGTCCGTGCGACCGCGGCGAGGATCTCGGCCGCCGGCTCTGGCTTGGCAACGACGAGCCCCACGAGGGCGCGGCCCGCGATCCTGGGGTCCTCGGCGGACAGGGCGAGCACCGCTTCTCTCACCATGCGCTTGACGCTGTTGCTCTCCTTCAGCGCGAAGCGGTCGCCATCCCTCCTCCCGCTTGCCATCATCTCGCCCGTGATCTGCACCGCGATCTGCTCGGCAAGCGCCCTTTGCCACCGTTCGCGACGGTTTCGGAGGTGGCGCAGGAGGACGGCAAGGGCCGCGAACGCGGCAGCGACGAGCGCCAAGACGATGAAAACGTTCCGGATCGCGACCCAGTCGAGCGGAAAGACGCGGGAAAAGGTCTCCATGACGGCAGGCTGGGTTCCCCGTTGGCCTCGCCCGGACTATGGCATCGCGGCGGTCAGAGCGCGATAGCCCTCCGCCGCTGCGAAGGCGGGTCGTTGGCCGCGCCACTTTCCGCCAACAGCTCGATCTGGTCGGGATGGGTGGCCTCGATCATGGGGCCGTTCCGCCAGGCGAGCCAGCCGCGCACGCGCACGCGCTTGCCCGCGAGCACCTGCGGATCGAGCCCGGCGGCGGCGAAGGCGGCGGCGTCCTTGCGGGCGATGCTGACGGTGAAGTCGCTGCGCCAATCGCCGGCGAAATTGAGATAGAGGCGGTTGCTGCCTTGGCCCACGTTGAGCACCGTTCCCTCGACGAGTTGATAGGAATGGATGAGGCGGCCGAGACGTTCGGCGTCGCCTGCGTCTTCGATGCGATAGGCGGAGGAGGACCACAGACCCTGCCGCTTCGCCCTCGCCTCTTTCTCGCGCTGAAGCAACTCGGCGGTGCAGGCGCGGTTGTCGGGGAGCGAATAGACCCGGGCCAGGCCTTCGCCGACGAGTTTCTCCTGGAGCCAGAGGCGGTCATCCCCGGCA
>DATEMT010000211.1:0-17134 GCA_035275445.1 Methyloceanibacter sp.
GATTTCGCCAAGGAAGTGGAGGCCGCGTCGTCCGCCTTCGCCGTGCATGACACCGACGGCAAGCTGGTGGGTGTCGTCGATCGCGCGGCGGTCATGTCGGTCCTCATCGGCGGCGCGGACGAGCGATGACGGCGGCTGTCCTTGCGGAACCGGCGCCGGGGCCGAGACTGTCGCCAGCGCTGCTCGTCTCGATCGGCTTCGCCGCGCTCGCGCTCCTCTGCGCGATGCTTCCTGCCGGCACCCTCCCGCGCTGGATGCTCGAGATCTCTCCCGATTGGCGCCTCGGCCTCAACCCCGCCATCACCCGCTTCATGAATTGGCTGATCGACGATGCCACCTTCGGCCTCTTCACCTTCAGGGAAGCGACGCGCGCGATCAGCGCATTCCTCAATGTGCCTCTCACCGCCGCAACGTCGATCTTTTCGACCGGGCTGTTGCGCGGAAGCGGATCGACGGCGGTACAGCTTGCGCCGCCCTTGCCGTGGGTGGCGGTCGTCGGCATCGCGGCCGCGCTCGGCTACCGTTTGGGCGGAACGCGGCTGGCGCTTCTCGCCGGCGGCGCCTTTCTCTATCTCGCCGTGTTCGGCCAATGGGCAAGCGCCATGGCGACGCTCGCTTCGATCGCCATTGCCGTGCCGCTCGGGGTCGTGGGCGGCATTCTGTTCGGCATTCTCGGCTATCGCCTGCCGCTCGTGCGCAAGATCATGGAGCCGATCCTCGACCTCATGCAGACGGTGCCGATCTTCGCCTATCTCGTGCCGATCTTGTTCCTGTTCGGCTTCGGCCCGGTCGCGGCGCTGATCGCCACCATCATCTACGCCATGCCGCCGATGGTGCGCGTGACCATGACCGCGCTCGAGGGCGTGCCGCGCGAGATCGTCGAATACGGGACCATGGCCGGGACGACGCGCTGGCAGATGCTGTTCAAGGTCATGCTGCCGGCCGCGCGGCCGCAGCTCCTCGTCGGCGTCAACCAGGTCATCATGCTTTCGCTCAATATGGTCATCATCGCCTCGATGATCGGCGCGGGCGGCCTCGGCTACGACGTGCTCGCCGCGCTTCGCCGCCTTGACATCGGCGCGGGGCTCGAGGCCGGCCTCGCCATCGTCGTGCTTGCCATCGCGCTCGACCGCTTGAGCCAGGCCTATGCCTCACGCCGCGTCTCCGGCCACGACCAGGTCCGGGGATTCTATCTCGGGCTTCTTGGCTTCACCGCCGCGGTCTATGTCATTGGGCTCTTCGTTCCGGCGGTTGCGATCTACCCCGCCTCGCTCCAGCTTTCGACGGCGCCGTGGTGGGGCGAGGCGGTGCGATGGTTCAACGTCCATTTCTTCGACACGATGGACGCGATCAAGACCGCCCTTCTTCTCAACGTCCTCATCCCGATCAAGCGCTTCATGTTGGCCCAGCCCTGGCCGCTCGTCACCGCCGCGCTCGCCTTCGCCGGCTGGCGCCTCGGCGGAGCGCGGCTTGCCCTTCTGGTTGCCGCGCTGTCGCTGTTCGTCGCCCTCAACGGACAGTGGCAGAATGCGATGGTGACGGTTTATCTCTGCGCCATCTCGGTCGTCGTCGCCTGCGCCATCGGCATCCCGCTCGGCATTTGGGGCGGCCTGTCCGAGCGCGCCTGGCGCGTTCTCGAAGCGATCATCGACACGCTCCAGACCTTGCCGAGCTTCGTCTACCTCATTCCCGTCGTTATGCTGTTCAGGGTCGGCGATTTCACCGCCATGATCGCGATCGTGCTCTATGCGCTCGCGCCCGCCATACGTTACACTGCGCACGGAATTCGCGAAGTGCAGCCGTCGCTGGTCGAGGCCGGGACGGCCGCCGGCTGCACGCCGCGTCAGCTCTTGACCAAGATCCGCCTCCCGCTCGCTGCGCCTGTCATTCTTCTCGGAATCAATCAGACCGTGATGCTCGCAATCTCGATGCTCGTCATCACCGCGCTTGTCGGAACCCGCGACCTCGGCCAGGAGGTTTACATCGCCTTGGTCAAGGCCGACACCGGGCGCGGCATCGTGGCCGGCCTCTGTGTCGCGGCCATTGCCATCATCGCCGACCGTCTGATCCAGACCGCCGCGCGGCGACTTGCCGCTAAGCGGGGAGGGCGGGTGCATGAGTCCTGATACGGAATCGTCGCGCTTGGCGGAGCGGATCGCCGCGCTGTCGATCTGGGCGGGGCGCGTGGACCCGGAGCCGCTCGCCGGCGGCATCACCAACCAGAATTTCAAGATCGAGGACGGCGGCCGCCGCTATGTCGTGCGCGTCGGCCACGATCTTCTGGTTCATGGCGTCGTGCGCGCGACCGAGCTCGCCGCCAGCCGGGCCGCGCATCTTGCGGGCTTGAGCCCGGCCGTGGTGCATGCGGAGCCCGGCATTCTCGTCCTCGACTTCATCGAGGGCCGCACCTTCACCGCCGAGGACATCCGCAACCCCGCCAATCTCGAGCGCCTGATCGACATGGTCAAGCGCTGCCACCGCGACGTTCCCCAACATCTGCGCGGGCCCGCCGCGATATTCTGGGTGTTTCATGTCGTCCGCGACTACGGGCACACGCTGCGCGAAGGCGGGAGCCTCCATCTTGCCATGCTGCCCGATCTTCTCGCCCGCGCCGACAGGCTCGAAGCCGCCGTCGGACCCATCGACGTCGTGTTCGGGCATAACGATCTGCTCGCGGCGAACTTCATCGACGACGGGAAGCGTCTGTGGCTGGTCGATTGGGAATATGCCGGGTTCAACTCGCCGCTGTTCGATCTCGGCGGGCTCGCTTCGAACAGCGAGCTGACAAGCGAGCAAGCGGATCGGGCGCTTGCGCTCTATTTCGGCCGGCCGGTTGACGACCAATTGCGCCGCCGTGCCGCAGCCATGACCGCCGCCTCGCTGTTGCGCGAAACCATGTGGAGCATGGTCTCGGAAATCCATTCGACCGTCGATTTCGACTATGCGGCTTACACGGCTGAGAATCTGCGGCGTTTTGAGGCCGCCTATGCCGCCTTCGACGCCATGGAAAAAGCATGAGCGAACTGCCCGCATCGGCCAAGATTGTCATCGTCGGCGGCGGCATCGTCGGCTGTTCGACGGCCTACCATCTCGGCAAGATGGGCCTGACCGACGTGATCCTGCTCGAACGCGGCAAGTTGACCTGCGGCTCGACCTGGCACGCCGCCGGGCTCGTCGGCCAGTTGCGCACGAGCGCCAACATCACCCAGCTCCTCGGCTATTCCGTCGCGCTCTACGACAAGCTCGAGCAGGAGACCGGGCTCGCGACGGGGTGGAAGCGGAACGGCGGCTTGCGGCTCGCCTGCAATCCCGAGCGCTGGACCGAGGTCAAGCGACAAGCGACCACCGCCACCTCCTTCGGGCTCGACATGCATCTCTTGACCGCGAAGGAAGCGCAGGATTTGTGGCCTCTGATGCAGATCGACGATGTCGTCGGCGCGGCCTTCCTCCCGACCGACGGACAGGCCTCGCCCTCGGACATCACCATGTCGCTCGCCAAGGGCGCGCGCATGGCGGGCGTCAAGATTGCCGAAGGCGTCACCGTCACTGGCATTGAGGTCGAGAACGGCCGGGTCCGCGCCGTCGTCACCGCTCAGGGGCGCATCGCTTGCGACAAGCTCGTGATCTGCGCCGGCCAATGGTCGCGCGCGCTCGGCCGCTTGGCGGGCGTCAACATTCCGCTCGTTCCGGTGCAGCATCAATATCTCATCACCGAGAAGGTCGCGGGCGTCGCGCCCAATCTGCCGACGTTGCGCGATCCCGACCGTCTCACCTATTGGAAGGAGGAAGTCGGCGGCCTCGTCATGGGCGGCTACGAGCCCAACCCCAAGCCTTGGGCGATCGACGGCTTGCCGGACGGGTTCGAGTTTCAGCTTCTCGACACCGATCTCGACCATTTCGAGCCGCTGCTCGAGCTTGCGGCCGGGCGCGTGCCGGCGATGCAGGCGGCCGGCATCCGGGAATTCATCAACGGCCCCGAGAGTTTCACGCCCGACGGCAACTTCATCCTCGGCGAGGCGCCCGAGACAAGGGGGGTCTTTGTCGGGGCGGGCTTCAACGCTTTCGGCATCGCCGCGGGCGGGGGCGCCGGCATGGTGCTCGCCGAATGGGTGGCCAAGGGCGAGCCGCCTTACGACCTCTGGCCGGTCGATATCCGCCGCTTCGGCCGGAACCATCTCGACACCAACTGGGTGCGCACCCGCACGCTCGAGGCCTACGCCAAGCACTACACCATGGCCTGGCCGCACGAGGAGTATCGCTCCGGCCGTCCGCTCCGTCGCTCCCCGCTCTACGAGCGGCTGAAGGCGCAAGGGGCATGCTTCGGCGAGAAGCTCGGCTTCGAGCGGCCGAACTGGTTTGCCGATCTTGCCCGCGGCGAGAAGGCCGAAGACGTCTACACCTATGAGCGGCCGAACTGGTTCGATGCGGTCGCCCGCGAACACAAGGCGGCGCGCGAGCGGGTCGCGCTGTTCGACCAGACCTCGTTCGCGAAGTTTCTCTTGACCGGACGCGACGCCGAGAAAGCGCTGTCCTGGATCGCTGCGAACGACGTGACGAAGCCGGCGGGTCATCTCGTCTATACCCAGATGCTGAATGCGCGCGGCGGCATCGAATGCGATTTGACCGTGGCACGGCTTGCGCGCGACGAATATTACATCGTCACCGGCACGGGCTTCGCCACCCACGATTTCGACTGGATCGCGCGCTCGGTTCCTGAAGGCCTAGACGCGCGCCTCATCGACGTGACCTCCTCTTACGCCGTGCTGTCGGTCATGGGTCCGAAGTCGCGCGACCTTTTGCAAGGCCTGAGCGAGAACGATCTTTCCAATGCCGCCTTTCCCTTCGGGCGGGTGCGGCGGATCGCGGTCTCAGGGGCGCCGGTCCTCGCGCTCCGTGTCACCTATGTCGGCGAACTTGGCTTTGAGCTGCACATTCCGGTCGAATTCGCCGCGAGCCTCTATGAGTCCCTGGTGCAAGCCGGGCAAGCTCACGGCATCGCCAATGCCGGCTATCGCGCCATCGAGTCGCTCCGGCTCGAGAAGGGATACCGCGCCTGGGGCGCCGATATCGGGCCCGACCATTCGCCGCTCGTGGCCGGGCTCGGCTGGGCGGTGAAGCTGAAGGGGGACACGCCATTTCAGGGCCGGCCCGCGCTCGAGGCTCAGCTCAACAAGCGGCTGCCACGGCTTCTTGCCGGGTTTACCGCCGATCCTTCGGTCCTGTTGCTCGGCCGCGAGACGATCTATCGCGACGGCAAGCGCGTGGGATGGCTGACGAGCGGGGGGTACGGCCACACCGTCGGCCGCGCCATTGGCTACGGCTATGTCCGCGATGCGGAAAACGGCGTGACGCGCGACGAATTGATGTCGGGGAGCTACCAGCTCGAAGTCGCAACGGCCCGCGTCCCCGCCGAGATTTTTTTCGAACCGCTCTACGATCCGGCGATGTCGCGCATCAAGAGCTGAACCGCGCCCGCGCGGTCAGCGCGACGTGGCGACGTTGGTCGCATAAATCCAGCCGCTCTGCGACGTAGCAGGATTGTTGACCTGCACCCAGGAGCGTTTCCGCCCGATGATGCGGAGCTTCACGCCTTTCGGCACGATCGTGACCACGGAAGCGGTCGGAGACGGGGCTTCGCGAAGATTGACCCAGGCGGTCGGCCTGATCCAGTTCGACTCGCCCGGCGGTTGGGGACGGCGGTCCGGCAAGGATACCGTATCGATCGACCCGGTCTCATCGACGGCCTTCGCCTCCAGACCCGCTTCCGGGTCAGGAGCCTGCCCGGCCTGCGCGGTGTCGAAGGGGTCGGGATTAGGGCCGGGTTCGGATCTCATTCGGAGCGTGGTCGATGCGGTCGCGATGATTTTCGCGTCAGGCGCCACGAGCTGGACGAGAAGCGTCGTCTCGCCGGCCGGCGCGTCGGCGACGGCAAGCTGCAAATCGCCGATCGCGTCGGGTCGCAAGCGCCACTCCATCGGTCCCGAAGCATACCCTTCCGAAAGCGTGCTGCCGGGGGGCAGGCCCTTGATGACGATCACGCTCTGCTCGGGAACGCCGTCGGTGCCGTCGAGCGAGATGGGGAAACTGACGCTCCCGCCTTGCTCCGCATCGAGAAGGTTGGGCGCGGTCAGCACCGGCGAGAAATCAGCCGGCGCGGCGGCCTGGGCCGCGGGCGGGCTGCTCCGTTCGGCGTGAGGGGCCGCTTGCGTCGCCGCCATCCGCTCGGTCTCCTTCGGCGCAGGAGAAGCGGATTTCGACCAAGGCGGATCGACGGCGCCGAGCCAGAGAACCGCAAGCGCAAGGTTGGGAATGAGCGCAGCGGCCACGAGAACCGTGGTCAGCCTGCGAATGCCGGCATTGAGCCCGATGAGTGGAACGGTTTGCGTCGGGGCGGTCGCAGGCTGCGCCGCCGCGGCGGGAGGCGGCGTGTCCTGCGTGCGCGGGGCAAAGCGCTGGGCGATCCGCGACGCCGCCGCCTCGTCGGCGATGCGGGCGCGGCCTTTCGCATAGGCCTTGATGAGTTCGAGGCGCTCGGGCGTGACCGGGAGCGGCGCTTCGATGCGGTCCGCTCGTTCGTTGCGCGCCGGCAGGGGCTGGTTGGCTTCGGTCTTTATATTGCTGTTGGCCACCCCTTTGACCAAGGGGCCGGAGTTCGCCGACAGAAGACCGGTAGAACGGAGCTCAGCTTGACCCATGCGGACCCTCTCGTGCGGTCTCGTGCGTTCGTCGCGCCCGCTCGACTTGCCTGCGACGCAACCCACGACACGCCTTCTAGCCGCGTGCTCATCAAGAGCATCGGCGGCATTGCGCATCGACGCGATTTTACCGGAACGCGCAGAGAGCAGTGCGAACCCACTCGGACCGCAGCCTAGCCATAAGGCTGCGTCCAGACTTTGACGGCACCGCATCCCTCTAGAACGCTGCAACGAATGAGAGGGCGATGCGTTCCCTCGGTCTGCGAAAAAATTTGCAGCCGGCAACAGGCCATCGGCGGGCTTTTTCCAGCTTCGGGCTGATTGTGTCCCCTCCGTGGCGCGCCCCTGGGCGGGTTGGGAAATCTCGATGAGCGATGGTGCGTCGCCGCGGAACCTCTGGCGCTCGCACGCCATTTGGGGGATTATCGTCCGAGGCGTGGATCGTTCGCGAAGGGGGTGTGTGGTGGACTCTCGAGCTCAACCGGCCGCCAGGCAAAGATGTGCCGGTGGAATTCGCTTCGCGCTCCTTGCTCTTGCAACCGTCCTCGCCCAAGCCGCTCAGGCGGAGCCGACGACGACACCTGCGGATTCGGGCGCGATCGCCATCGAGTTGAACAAGCTCGAAACGCAAGGGAGCCAGTGCCGCGCCTATTTTGTCGTCACCAACAAGAACGCCGCCAACTACCAGGAACTGAAGCTCGACCTCGTGCTGTTCCGGCCCGACGGCGTGATCGGACGCCGCTTCGCCGTCGATCTTGCGCCGCTCAAATCCAACAAGCGCACCGTGAAGCTGTTCGAGCTTGCCGACACGGCCTGCGATGACGTCGGCAGCTTTTTGATCAACGAGATCATGGGCTGCCGCACCGATACCGGCCCTGTCGCCGACTGTCTGGACGGGATCGCGGTGTCGAGCCTCACCAAGGCGCAGCTCACCAAGTAGCTTCTACCAGCGACGGAACCCCCAGAAGCCGCCGAACGACGCCGGCGGCTCCGCGCGGCGTTTGATGGGTCGCTGCGGCGCCGGCGCCTTCGGCTTTCCCAGTGAGTAGGCCTTCGCGCGATTGGCTTTCTTGGCTTTGGCCTTGGCCTGACGCGGCTCGGCCGAGGACGATGCGGCGACCGGAGGGCTATCTTTCGTCGAGACGATGAAATCGTCCCCTTCGCGCAAGAGCGCCGAATTGACGCTCATCTCGGCGATGATGAGCGATGAGCCCGGGCTGAGCTGGTCGGAAATCTCGCGGCGCGCCTCGTCGGGGATTTCGATGCGGTCGAGCACGGCGGTCGGGTCGTCGCCCTCGAGGCTCAGTCCAATCCATGGCATTGCGGTTTTCCCGGGCGGCGCGTTCATGGCGGTGAAGAGGTGGGTGCCGAGCGGCCGCTCGGGATGGCGAAGCGCAACCGGCATATCGAACAGGCTGCGGAAATCCTGCCTGACATAGAGGTGAGCGGGGGGCGGCTCGGACTTGCCGGCGGCAAGGTAGACGTGCTTCGCGAGCTCGCTCGAATAGGCGCCGGTCCCGCGTAGACCGTTCGCTTTTTGGAATGCCTTGATGGCACCGATCGTCTCGGCTCCCACCCGCCCGGTGAAATTCTGCGGCTTGAGATAGCCGAGCGAGGCGAGCAGGTACTGCACGGCGATGATGCGGTCGCGCTCCGTGCGCCGCGTGATCAGGATGCGCAAGGGCGCACCCGGAGCATTGTCGGCGACGACATCGAGATCGGCTTGCTCCGGAGTTCGCAGCGCCGCCGCCGCGTTCACATCGGTCGCAAGCGTGTCGTGAGAGGCAAGCGCGAGCGACACTTGCGGTTCCGCAAGCGCGGGCTGGAACAGGGTCGAATGCTCGATCGGGTGCGGCACCACCCGATTCTGCGCAACGACGACGTTCTCGCCGACATTGGTCATCTGGAACAATTTCGGCGCGAACGAGAACGGGAGCCGGACGCAGCCATGCGACGCCGGATAGCCCGGCACGATACCGGCATGAAGCGCGGTTCCCGTCCAGGTCATCCGCTGCATCCAAGGCATCGGCGCGCCGCTGAACAGATTGGAATGATGGTAGCGCCGCTTTTCGAGGATGCTGAACACGCCGGTCCTGGTGTCGTAGCCGGGCTTGCCGCTCGAGATTTTCGCGTTGGCGACGACCTCCGTGCCGCGATAGATGTCGACGCGCTGTTGGCCGAGCGAGACGACAAGCGTCAGCGGGTCCACATTGGCCGGAGCCGCGCTCGCGGGCGGCGCGTCCGCCTTCTCTTTGACGCGGATGGCGATCTTCACCGGGGAAGCCGCGACAAGACGCAATTGAGCGTCTGCGAGCGCCTCTCCCGGACGAGGGAACGCGAGCGCAAGCCGTTCGCTCGGACCGTCGTGTTCGATTGTTTCAAGCCCGACAGCTTCTGCCTGCACCGCGTCGCTCACCGCAAGGAGCAAGACCGGGCCGACAGCGCTCGTTCGCAACGCGCGCGAAGGAATTGGTTCTGCGGCGGAAGGTAGGATGTCCGAGGCGGTCCCGGACGAATTGTGCGCGAGCAGCGTCGCATAAGACCCGGTCGAGGCACGGACGATCGGAAGGGGGAGCTGCGCGGTTGCGGCAGCCTCCTTGAGCATAGCCGGCACAAGGACCGCCGGCCCAAGCGCCGCCAATGCCGGTGTAGGTAGCGAAGACACCGTGAGTATCGCCTGGCCGGTCGGAGATTTGAGCGGGAAGACGAGCCCGATCGCGCCCAAGGAGCCAGACAAGGCCGCGATAAAAAGGCTGGCGGCAAGGAGCGGCCGCTTCCAGCGAAACGCCCGCAGCTTGGCCTTCGGCGGTCGCGGCTCGAAATAGTGGAGCGGCAGGACGGTTGTGTCGTCGATCCGGGCTTGCAGGACTTGGGCCGGCGTGAGGTTCTTCGCGTAACGCAAATGCGCGCCGCACAGATTTGTCTCGGCAAGATTGGCGCCGAACAAGTCTGCGTAGTCGAGAAGGGCGCCGCTCAAATTCGCCTTGGCAAAGCCGGCCTCTTTAAGCTTTGCGTAGCGAAGGTCGGCGCCTGACAAGTCGGCCCCGCCGACATCCGCAGCGTCAAGTTTCGCGAAGCGGAGACTCGCATTGTTGAGACTGGCGTGGGCGAGGCAGGCGCCGCCGAAATCGCCGTGATCGAGCATGGCGCCGCTCAGATTCGCACCGGCGAGGTTCGCCTGATCGAATCGGGAAAGCTGAAGGTCGGCGCGCGACAGGTCCGCCGCCGCAAGGCCGGCGACTGGTGCTGTTGCAAATCGGAGACAGGCGCCGCTTAAATTCGCTTCGGTGAGGTCGGCGCCCGCGAGGTTCGCGTGGTCGAACGAAGACCGGCTCAGATCGGCCGCGGCGAGCGTCGCTTGATCGAGGCGCGCATAGCGAAAATCGCCGTCCGTTTCGCGCGCATTGAACAGGATGAGCGCGCCATCGGTTTCGACTTTAGTATTAGACGCTTGCGTCCGATCGGCCAACGTATCGGTGCAAGACCGATAACTGGCCTTCCGCATCAGACGGCCACGCTTCAAGTGACTGGCCATCTCCCCCGAGACCCATCAACGCAACGCTACTTTCGCAGAACGATGAGACCACCGCGGAGTTCCATCGTCAACGTTCGTCAGCCGACAAGTGTGATCGCTGCGTTGTGACCACCGTCACGATCGTCGTGCGTGTCGCCGCCGATTGCTGCGGCCGGTCGCAATCGTCTCGGTCCCGCGAGCAGCGTGGCAGATGTCGCAGAATCGGCGGGCCAGCTTTGGGCTCGGAAGAGGGCAGCCGTCACAACACTGTAACTTGGCATTCCTTGCTTAAGGTTTTGCCATTAGTTTCTGTAGCGCCGGTCTATCGAATTTGGCTAAAACCTCAGCCGAGCCGTAAACCGCGTTGTGAAGAAGCCTAAAATTGGCTCTGCCGCCCCCTGACCGCTTCTGGCCGACGCATGCAAATTGATCTGCCAACAATATCGGCCGTGCACGTCACGATCACCGCTTTGCTCGGTGTCGTCCTGTTGCTGATTTGGGCCCGCGGGCGGGAAAGCCCGCTGATCGGGTGGTGGGGGCTTGCGCTCCTCATCCAGGCGCTCGGCCTCGCGATGACCGTGGTGTTGTTTTTCGCCAATGTTCCCTTGGCCGTAGCCGGCGCCATTATGATTTTCGGCGATGCCATCAAGTGGAAGGCGGCGAGGGAGTTCGTCCATCGTCCGGCGCACATCTTCTGGATCCTGCTCGGGCCCGTCGCCTTCCTGCTCGCCGTGCAGTCGGGTCTTCTGCATTCCTTCGACTATCGCCTCGATGCGCTTTCCACCACGCTCGCGGTCTATAATTTTGCCACCGCGTTCCAGTTCGCGCAGGCCAAAGGCGAGCAGCCCGCCTCGCGCTGGCCGGTCGTGGTCCTCCTCGTCATGCTCGCTTGCTTTCAGATGTTGTGGTTTCCGCTCAACATCGCCATGCCCATCAGCGAGGCGCGGTGGGTGACCGCGAGCATCTGGTTCCCGACGGTCATGCTCTTGACGCTGCTGCTTCGCACGGCCATTGCCTTCGTGGTGCTGTCGCTCGCCAAGGAGCGCAGCAACATCGAGCGCCGCATCGAGGCTCTGACCGACGCCTTGACCGGCCTGCCCAATCGGCGCGCCCTGTTCGAAGCGACCGATGCCTTCGGCCAGGACCGCGATCGCGCCGGCAGTGCGATCTCGGCTTTGATTTTCGACCTCGATCATTTCAAGCGCATCAACGACCGCTTCGGCCATGAGATCGGCGATCGCGTGCTCAAGCTGTTCGCCACGACGGTTCGCACGCATTTCGAGGAGTCGAGCATCGTCGCGCGGCTTGGCGGCGAGGAATTCGCGGCCATACTTCCCAATGTGGACCGGCTTGCAGCGGTCGAGACCGGCGAAGCCGTGCGCCGCGCCTTCGCCAAATCCGCCGCCTTCGTTGACGGGCTTCCGGTGGGCGCGACAGTCAGTGTCGGCGTGGCATGGGATGCGGGCGGAGGCGGCGACCTGAACGCGCTGTTCCGCCGCGCCGACGCTGCGCTTTACGCCGCCAAGCGTACCGGGCGCAACCGCGTCGAGTTGCTCGAACCGGATACCGAGGACCTCTTGCCCGAGCTCAAGGCCAGGGTCAGAGCGGCCAAGCGGGGATCTTCCGACGAGCCTGGCCCCCGTCCGTGGAGCAAGCGGCGCGCGTGACATCCAAACTGTCGCGAGGCGCGCGGAAATCGGCCACCGCCTGCGACCATTGCGCAAGTCTCACGCCAACGATTCCGCGCCGGCCAGCCGTGAAATCGGCGGTCTCGCTGCATACATTATGAGTCTGCGTAACCGACCGGAACGGGCAAACTCATGAAAAAAGCAAGACTCTGGTACGTCATCGCCGACGGCGGCAGGGCGCGCTTCGTTGCGCGCGACGACAAGGGCGCATTCCGCACGGTGACGAGCTTTGTCTCGACCGATTTGCATGCGCGTTCCAGCGACCTCGGACGCGACCGCCCCGCGCGCGTCATGGAAAGCGCATCGCCTGGCCGCTCCGCCATAGAGCCGCGCCGCGATTTGCATGCGGCCGCCAAGGAGGACTTCATCAAGATCGTGGCGGAGCAGATCGAGGTCGAGCATGACCGGGGACAATTCGACACGCTGATGCTGGTCGCGCCGCCGGGCGTCTTGACCGAGCTGAAGAAAGCGTTGAGCAAGCCGGTGGCGAAGCTCGTTGCCAAGAAGCTTCAGAAAGATCTGACCAAGGTTCCCGACCACGATCTCACCGCGCATCTCGCCGCAGCGCAGTAGCGGCGAAAGCGGCCGGTATTGGCGCCGGCCGCGAGCCCGCCGCAACGTTCCCTAAAGCAACATTCCCGCCTCACGGCGCTGTCACTTGACGTGAGAGGGGAGGGAGCGGATAAACTCCGAATATGCGCACCGTTCGCGCCATGATCGTCGTCCTGACGGCCTTGTCCCTGGCGCTGTTGCCGGTGGCGGGCGTGGCTGCGCCTGTCACGTCGGCTGATGCGATTTCGGCGCATGCCGATTGTTGCCCGCCGGACGGGGATTGTGCCAAGCATTCCAAGAGTGATTCCAAGGGTGGCTGCACCGAGGACGGTGCCTGTGCGGCCAAGTGCGCCGGCGTTTCGGCGATCCCGCTTGCGTCCGCTGAAACGACCTCGCTTCCCAATGCTTCGGCCGAGTTGACGCCGATCCCCCGGCTCAGCCTGCCGGTCGCGCCAAATCCGCCTTCTCCGCCTCCTCGCGCCTGAATCCTTGAACGACAGCGCGTTGCCGCACCGTGAGCGTCCGCTCATGGCGCTGCCCACGCGCATCCCCTGCCGCTTCGTGTCGGGGGCCGATCAACAAGGATTCGGGGAGACGCGCCATGAGGCGTCTGAACAGTCTGATCGTTTTGGTTGCCGGCATCGCCGCCGGTGCTGCGGGAAGCTATTGGTACGCGCATCGCGCCGAGACGGTAGCCACGCCGGCCTCCGCCGGGCAGCCGGCACCTGCCGATGGCGGACGCGAGATTCTTTATTACCGCAATCCGATGGGTCTTCCCGATACCTCCCCGGTGCCGAAGAAGGATCCCATGGGCATGGACTACATCGCCGTCTATGCCGACGAGCATGGCGACTCCAACACCGTCAAGGTCAGTCTCGACAAGGTCCAGCGCAGCGGCGTGCGCACCGAGAAGGTCGCCTCCCTGCCGATCACGCGGACCGTTCGCGGCGTCGGCACCGTCGAGCATGACGAGACGTCGCTCCGGATCGTTACCGTGCGCTCCGACGGCTATATCGAGGACCTGTTCGTCAACAAGACCGGGCAGCACGTCGCCGAAGGCGAGCCGCTGTTCCGCTTCTACAGTCCGCAGATCCAGCTCGCCCAGGCCGACCTTGTCGTGGCTTTGCGCGCGGAACGGCCTTCGGCCAAGTCCGAGACGAGCCGGAACGTCGCCGGCGCCATCCAGCGCCTGCGCAATCTCGACGTTCCGGACAGCCGCATCGAGGAGGTGCGCGCCGGTCTCGACAACCCGCGCACGATCGACTGGGCCTCGCCTGCGACCGGCGACGTCATCGCCAAGAACGTCATCGAGGGCCAGCGGGTCGTGGCCGGCGACGAGCTGTTTCGCATCGCCGATCATACGAGCGTGTGGGTGGTCGCCGAAATTGCCGAAGCCGATAGCGCCGCGATCGAGGTGGGAATGCCCGCTTCCGTGACGCTCCGCGCCCTTCCCAATGAGCGGCACGAAGGCAAGGTAAGCTTCATCTACCCGGAGATGATGAAGCCCGAGACGCGCACAATCTCCGTTCGCATCGAGTTGCCGAACCCCGACGGCAAGGCCAAGACCGGAATGTATGCGGACGTCGTGTTCCGCGTGGGCGATGGCGAAGCCCCGGCGGTCGCCGTCCCCGACAGCGCCATCATCGACAGCGGCACGCGCCAGGTCGTTCTCGTCGCCAAGGGCGAGGGACGGTTCGAGCCGCGTGAAGTGAAGATCGGACGACGGGGCGAAGGCCATACCGAGATCGTTTCGGGCCTTGTGCCCGGAGAGGAAATCGTCACCTCGGCCACGTTCCTCATCGACGCCGAAAGCAACCTCAAAGCGGCGCTTCAGGCCTTCAGCCGGGGAGAGCCCAAATGATCGCAGCGATCATCCGCTGGTCCGCCCGCAACGTCTTTCTCGTCGGTCTCGCCACGCTGTTCGTGACCGTGCTCGGCATCTATGCGGTTTATCGCGTGCCGCTCGACGCCATTCCCGACCTCTCCGACGCGCAAGTCATCATCTACACCGAGTTTCCGGGGCAGGCGCCGCAAGTCGTCGAGGACCAGGTCACCTATCCGCTCACGACGGCCATGCTGACCGTGCCCAAGTCCCGCGTCGTGCGCGGCTTCTCCTATTTCGGCGTGTCCTTCGTCTATGTGATCTTCGAGGAAGGGACCGACGTTTATTGGGCGCGGTCGCGCGTGCTCGAATATCTGAGTTCCGCCGCGCGGCGGCTGCCGCAGGGCGTGACCCCGAGCCTTGGCCCCGACGCGACCGGGGTCGGCTGGGTCTATCAATATGTGGTCCGGGGCGCGCAGCGAAGCCTCGCCGAGTTGCGCACCATCCAGGATTGGTACCTGCGCTTCGGCCTCTCCAACGCATCGGGCGTGGCCGAGGTCGCGAGCGTCGGCGGCTTCGTCAAGCAGTATAGCGTCGTCATCGACCCGCGCCGACTTCAGGCGCTCGGCATTCCGCTCGCGCGCATCGGCGAGGTCATCAGGCAAAGCAACATGGATGTCGGCGGCCGCACGCTCGAAGTGTCGGAGACGGAGTTCGCCGTGCGCGGCCGCGGTTATATCAAGTCCCTGTCGGACCTCGAGCAGATCGTCGTCAAGAACGAGGGCGGCGTTCCGGTGCTGCTCAAGGACGTGGCGCGCGTCGAGCTCGCCTCCGACGAGCGCCGCGGCATCGCCGAAATGGACGGCGAAGGCGAAGTTGTCGGGGGCATCGCCCTTCAGCGCGCCGGCGAGAACGCGCTCTCGGTCATCGACAACGTGAAACGCAGTATCGCCGAGATCGCGCCGAGTCTGCCCGAAGGCGTGAGCGTCGAGGCGGTGTACGATCGTTCGGCGCTCATCTACCGCGCCATCGACACCTTGAAGCGCACGCTGGTCGAGGAGAGCCTGATCGTCGCGCTCGTCTGCGTCATCTTCCTGTTGCATGCGCGCAGCGCGCTCGTCGCCATCATCACGCTGCCGCTCGGCATTCTCATCGCCTATATCTGCATGTGGGCGTTGGGGCTCAGCTCCAACATCATGAGCCTTGGCGGCATCGCCATCGCCATCGGCGCGATGGTGGACGCCGCCATCGTCATGATCGAGAACGCACATAAGCGGCTCGAGCGGGCGCCGCCCGGCAAGCCCCGGCATGAGATCGTCGTCGAGGCCGCGGTCGAGGTGGGGCCTGCGCTCTTCTTCAGCCTTCTCATCATCACCGTGTCGTTCCTGCCCATCTTCGCCTTGGAGGCGCAGGAGGGCAGGCTGTTCAAGCCGCTCGCCTACACCAAGACCTTCGCCATGGCGGCGGCAGCGCTGCTATCGATCTTCCTCGTTCCGGCGCTGATGGCGCTCTTCGTGCGGGGGCGCATCATGCCGGAGCACAAGAACCCGGTGAACCGATTCCTGATTTGGGTTTGCCGTCCCGCGATCGATCTCGCGCTGAAATTCAAGACCGCGACGATCGTAATCGCTTTGGCCGTTCTCGCCTTGAGCCTGTGGCCCCTTTCGAAGCTCGGCAGCGAGTTCATGCCCAACCTCAATGAGGGCACGCTGATGTATATGCCGGTGACGCTGCCGGGCATTTCCGTGACCAAGGCGGCCGAGCTGCTCCAGACCCAAGACAAGATCATCAAGTCCTTCCCCGAGGTGGAATCGGTTTTCGGCAAGGCCGGACGCGCGGCGACCGCGACCGACCCGGCGCCAACCGAAATGGTCGAGACCGTCATCAATTTGAAGCCCGAGAGCGAATGGCGGCCGGGCGTGACCCTCGACAGTCTGATCGCCGAGATGGACCGCTCGCTGCAGTTTCCCGGCGTTTCCAACGCCTGGACGATGCCGATCAAGGCGCGCATCGACATGCTGTCCACCGGCATCCGCACGCCGGTCGGCGTCAAGGTTTACGGCAAGGACCTCGCCGAGATGGAGAAGCTCGCGCGGAAGATCGAAGCCGTGCTCCGCGACGTGCCCGGAACCTCGTCCGCCTATGCCGAGCGCGCCATCAGCGGTTACTACCTCAACGTCGATCCTGACCGGACGCAGCTTGCCCGCTACGGCCTCACGGTCGGCGACGTGCAGACCGTGATCGCGATGGCGCTCGGCGCCGAGCCCGTGACGACGACGGTGGAGGGCCGCGAGCGCTATACCGTCAGCGTCCGCTATCCGCGCGACTATCGCAGCCGGCCGCAAGACCTCGCGAGCGAAGTGCTGATCCCTCTGCCGAGTGGCGGCACGGTTCCGCTCGGCGAGGTGGCCAAGGTCGGGCTCGCGCAAGGCCCTTCGAGCATCCGCACCGAAGACGCCCAGCTCGCTCTCTATATCTTCGTCGATTTGCGCGACCGCGATCTCGGCGGCTATGTCGCCGACGCCAAGAAGGCCGTCGCCGACGGCGTCGATTTCCCGCCCGGCTATTACGTCACCTGGAGCGGCCAGTTCGAATATTTCGAACGCGCCAAGGCGCGACTGCAAATCGTCGTGCCGGTGACCCTGCTCGTCATCTTCCTGCTGCTCTACCTCAATTTCCGCCGCATCACCGAGACGCTGATCGTCATGCTGTCGGTGCCGTTCGCGCTCGTCGGCGGCTTCTGGCTGATGTGGTGGCTGGGCTTCAACCTCTCGGTCGCCGTCGCTGTCGGCTTCATCGCGCTTGCCGGCGTCGCTGCCGAGACCGGCGTGGTTATGCTGATCTATCTCGATCATGCACTGAG
>DATEMT010000212.1:0-5337 GCA_035275445.1 Methyloceanibacter sp.
GCGTGTGTACTATTTCTCGCTTTCGAGCTGCTGGCGGAGCTTCTCTTCCTCGTACTGGATGAACCAGCCGATCATCTGCCGCCACAGCGCCTCGATGAGTTCCGGCGGCAGCCCGTTCTCGCCCGCCCGCGCCCGCACCCGGTCGATCACCTGCTGAATGCGACAGGGAATGCGCGCCTCGGCGGGAGAGTTCTTGAGATGCCAGGCGCGTTCGACATAGGTGAAGCGCTCGCCGATATGGTCCACGAGCGCGGTGTCGATGCGGTCGATCTCCGCCCTCACCTCCTCCATCGATGTGCAATCTTCGGCTTTTCGCGGCGCCATGGCGAAATCCTCTAAGCCGGCTCGGCCGGCACGACGGCGTCGGCCTAGATCTCGACCAGCCAGTCCGGGTTGATGAAACGCGTCACCTGCAAGATGCTCGAAGCCGGCCGGATCGCGCCGAAGAACTCGCCATGCACGCGTCCGACCGCTTCCCAATGGGCGATATCGACCAGGTAGATCCTGGTGCGGATCACGTCCTCGAGCCCGGCGCCGGCGTCTTCGAGCGCCTTGGCGATGATCTCGAGGATCGCTTTCGTCTGCGCCGCGGGGTCGCCGACCGCGACCGGCTTGCCGCCCGATCCCGCCGTCGTACCGCCGACCGCGACGATGCTTCCTGCGCGCACGGCGCGCGAAAAGCCGATGATCGGCTCGTAGGGGCTGCCAGAAGATACCAAACGGCGCTTGCTTATCGTCTCGTTCATGCGGCTTTGCTCCACCAGTCGTGCGGCTTGGCGAGCGAGCCCGCCGCCTCTTCGATCGCGCGGCCGGCGCGAAACAACGTCTCCTCGTCGAACGCCTTGCCGATGAGCTGGAGCCCGAGCGGCGTTCCTTCGGAGGATAACCCGGCAGGGACGCTCATGCCCGGCAAGCCGGCCATATTCACCGTCACGGTGAAAATGTCGTTGAGATACATCTCGAGCGGATCGCCCGATTTTTCGCCGAGCGCGAAGGCCGGGCCCGGCGTCGTCGGCGTCAGGATCGCATCGACCGTCTCGAACGCCGCGTCGAAGTCGCGCTTGATCAAGGTCCGCACCTTCTGCGCCTTGAGATAATAGGCGTCGTAATAGCCGGCCGAAAGCACGTAGGTCCCGATCAGAATGCGGCGCTTGACTTCGGCGCCGAACCCCGCCGCGCGCGTCTTCTCGTACATCGCGATCACGTCGGCGCCCTTCTCGCGCAAGCCGTAGCGCACGCCGTCGTAGCGGGCGAGGTTCGAAGACGCCTCGGCCGGCGCCACGATATAATAAGACGGGAGCGCATATTTCGTGTGCGGCAGGCTCACCTCCTTGATGTTGGCGCCCGCCGATTTCAGCCACTCCACGCCCTTGTGCCACAGCGCCTCGATCTCGGGCGCCATGCCCGGCACGCGATACTCCTTGGGGATGCCGATGGTGAGGCCTTTCACCCCTTTGCCGACCGCCGCCGCGAAATCGGGCACGGGGAGATCGACGCTCGTCGTATCCTTCGGGTCGTGGCTCGCCATGGCGGCGAGCAGAATGGCGGCGTCCTCGACCGTGCGGGCGATGGGACCGGCCTGGTCGAGCGAGGATGCGAAGGCGACGATGCCCCAACGAGAGCAGCGGCCATAGGTCGGTTTGATGCCGACCGTGCCGGTCACGGCTGCGGGCTGGCGGATCGAGCCGCCCGTGTCGGTCGCGGTCGCGCCCATGCAGAGTCTCGCCGCGACCGCGGCCGACGACCCGCCCGAGGAGCCGCCGGGCACGAGCTTCGTGTTCGATCCCTTGCGCCGCCACGGGTTGACCACCGGCCCGTAATAGCTCGTCTCGTTGGATGAGCCCATGGCGAACTCGTCATTGTTGAGCTTGCCGAGCATCACCGCGCCTTGCGCCCAGAGATTTGCCGTCACGGTCGATTCGTAGGTCGGGGTGAAGCCGTCGAGAATGTGCGAGCAGGCCGTGGTCCGGACCCCCTCGGTGCAGAACAGATCCTTGATGCCGAGCGGGATGCCTTCGAGCGCGCCGCCCTCGCCCTTGGCGAGGCGCGCGTCGCTCGCCGCCGCCATCTGAAGCGCGCGCTCGGGCGTCGGCAGCACGTAAGCGTTGAGCTCGGCGTTGCCACGCTCGATCGCGGCGATATGGGCGTCGGCCAATTCGCGCGACGAGAACGACCTCTTGCGCAAGCCTTCCCGCGCTTCGGCGATGGTGAGTTCGATCAGCGTGCTCACGGACCCCTGCCCCGTCCTATTCGACGATCTTGGGCACGACGAAATAGCCGTCATCGACCTCAGGCGCGTTCTTCAAGATGTCGGCGGCGCAGAAGCCGTCGGTAACTTCGTCTTGGCGCATCTTCATGGTCATGGACGCGACCCGGGTCATCGGCGGCACCGCGCTCGTATCGATCTCGTCGAGCTGGGCCACCCAGTCGAGGATGCCGGAGACCTCCTTCTCGAGCCTTGCCTCCTCCGCCTCGGTGACGGCGAGCCGGGCGAGGCGGGCAATGCGGCGAACGGTGGCGCGATCGACGGACATGGGGCGAAGGGGCGTTGGACGAAGGGGCGATGGTTGCTTCGAGCGCTCGTCTAGCACCGCGCCGGGCAAGCGGCAACTTCGCCGGCTTAAGCCTCGAAGGCGACGCCAACGTCCGGCACGAGCACCCTTTCCTTGCCCACCAGGGCGACGAATTCATCGGCGGTCGGGGCAAGCACCGGGAAGGTTCCGTAATGGCAGGGGACGACCGTGTCGAACTTGAAGAAGCGCTGACAGGCGAGCGCCGCGGTCTTGGCCCCCATGGTGAAGCGGTCGCCGATGGGCACGAAGCCGATTTTAGGCGCATAGATTTCGCCGATCAGCGCCATGTCGGAGAAGATCGCCGTGTCGCCCATGTGATAGACCGTCTTCTCCCCTCTTGGGGCGATGATGAGGCCGCAACAGGCGCCGAGATAGACCGGGCGGCCATCGACCATATGCGAGGAAGAATGCCAGGCCGGGACGAAAGTCAGAGCGAAATCGTCGTGATGGAGCGTGCCGCCGGTATTGCCGCCATCGACCTTCTCCACGCCCTGGCCGGCGAGATAGGTGGCAAGCTCGTGCACGGCGATGAGGTGGGCGTCCGTCTCCTTGCAGATGCGCACCGTATCTCCGGTATGGTCCTCGTGCCCGTGGGTGAGCGCGACATGGGTGACGCCGTCGATCACCTTGTGGACGGGAATCCCGGCCTTCTCGAACGTGGCGTTGCCGGAGAGCATGGGATCGATCAGGATGCGGCTCGAGCCGGCATCGATCCGGAAGCAGGAATGGCCGAACCAGGTAATCTGCATGCGCTTCAATCCTCAGAATTGCCTCTCGTGAGTGTAGCACCTCCGGTCGCGATCGAAGACCTGCCCGGACGGCTCGGCCCCGAGGCGCGGCTTCTCGGGCTCGACCTCGGCACCAAGACCATCGGCATGGCGTTGTCGGACGTGACGCGCTCGGTCGCAACGCCCTACCGCACGCTGCAACGGACCAAGTTCACGACCGACGCCGAGGCGATCGCGGCGGCAATCGCCGAACATGGCGTCGGCGGCCTCGTGATCGGCCTTCCCATCAACCTCGACGGATCGGAGGGACCCCGGGCGCAGGCGACCCGCGCTTTCGCGCGTAATCTCGGCGCCCGCATCGCCGTACCCATTCTTCTGTGGGACGAGCGCTTGTCCACGCAGGCCGTCGAGCGTCATCTGATCGAGGCCGGCGCCTCGCGCAAGCGTCGCGCCGAGGTGATCGACCGCATGGCGGCAGCCTACATCCTGCAAGGAGCGCTCGACCGGCTGAAGCGCCTCGGCACGCAAGGCTAGAGCAGGTAACCCGCAGGCGCCGCGGGGCAGAAGCCGAACCCGCAAAGAAAGAGCGTCGAGAAGATATTGCCGACCACGAGAACGGCGAAGGTGACGAGCGCCGTCAGCGTGAAAGCGTCGAGGCGCTCCGACAACGGCTCGCCGCGGCCGAATTGCCGATCGTAGAACAGCATGATCGCGGCACCGACAACGATCGCGACGAAGCCGATAAACGCCCAGCTATAGAGGTGCATGCCGAAAACCTCGTTGCCGTATGAACCGCTGCCCGGCACGACGTAGACGAGCATCTGGCGCAAGGCGATGACGCCTCCGGCAACCGCGCCTAGGATCGTCACGCCGTAATGGCTCGGCCGCGGCCCCAGCACCAGATTGAGGGCGATGCCGAAGCCCGCGGCGATGAATCCGGCCCGTTGCAAGATGCAGACCGGGCACGGCAAGTCGCGAAACCAGAGTTGGTCGATGAAGGCAAGAGCGAGCAGCGTGTCGACGGCGACGAGCCCCAAAGCGTTCAGAAGCCGCGACAGGTCACTCGGCACGATCGTTCCCCGGCGTCAAAGCGCGATGTTGAGAGCGTCGCCATAATGAGCGCGGAACAGCGCGAGCAGGACCACGAGCCCCACCGTCCAAAACCCGAGCGCCACCTCGCGTTGCCTGAGCCACGCCGCGCCAAGTCCGCACGCGAAGAGAACAAAGGGCAGGCTCATCATGACCGGCTTCTCCAAAAAGACGATAAACCCCGTGCCCTGATGAAGGCCCGGGTTCGCCGTGATTCGCGCCCAGCCTGACCCGAGCCTTAAGGAATTTGCCGGCGATGGCAAGGGCGAAAGGCGCGCGAAGTCCGCCCAAACGGACGAGGCCGCCGGGAAACCGGCGGCCTCTGAAATCATCAGCTTCGAAGAAGCGGTGCGAGGACTAGCAGGGCCTGCACGCGCAGCGCCATGGTCCGCAGCGCCAAACGAATCCTGGCGGGCAACGTCTTCCCCAGCCGGTGCAGGCAGTCTTCTCGATCGGCGAATAATTCTTCGCGGCTCCAGGCAGATTCAAAGTTCCCGACCGCCACGTGGTGGCATCGGCCTTCCACGCGACGCCTCCGGCAAGCACCATGGCCGCCGACACGCCCAGCGCAATCGCAAGCTTACGCATCATTTTGCCTCCGTGGTTTGGGTGCCTCTACCGGCCGGCAGAGCGCAAGGAGGATATGCCATGATTCGGCGCATCGACACCCCGCCCCGGCGCGCAGCCTTTACCAAACGTTTGCGCTGGCCGCATCGAGGCCCGACGACCTCGCGCCGCCGCACTTGCCGCCTCGTCCGCGTGGGTTTATAGAGTCGCCTTTGATGACCTTCGCCGCGCCAGGCTCGAACACCTCCTTCCCTCACCGCCATCTTCTTGGAATCGAAGGGCTTTCGCCCGCCGAGATCGTGACGCTGCTCGATCTGTCGGAACAGGCCGTCACCCTCAGCCGGCAAATCGACAAGAAACGCGACGATCTTCGCGGCCGC
>DATEMT010000213.1:0-6321 GCA_035275445.1 Methyloceanibacter sp.
CGCCACAATTCGCTCGCGCGGCCCCTGATTAGCGTTATCCGGGCCGGAAATGCTAGTTTTTGCCGTTAAGCCTGCCTCAATTGATCCCAAGATCGCTACCGTATCGCCTTAAAATCATCCCGTTCATCACGCGAATCCGCATGGTTCGAACTGAACACGTCGCAGTAATGTGGGGAGACGTGCATTGCGGATTTACATCCTATCCTTGGTCTTTGCGTTAGGCCTTACTGGAAACATCGTCGGGCACTCGACGCAATCTTTGGCTGCGCTTGGAAATCCCGGAAGCTGTTTCTTGCCGCATGCTGACGATAGTACGGTGCGTCTTGCCCGCGCCGATGCGCGCCTGCTCCAGATCGAGCCGCAGCTCCCTCCGCTCGACGGCGAAGCCCGCGATTACCTTATTCGCACCCTCGTCTTCGAAGCGGGCGGCGAGACCGAGATCGGCAAGGTGGCCGTTGCCCATGTGATTCTCAATCGTACGCGGCTCGGCCGATGGGGCGGCACCATCAAAGAGGTGGTTACGCGGCCCTGGCAGTTCGAGCCGTGGATGACCAGGCGGAGCGAGTTGGAGAGGCTTGATCCGGGCGACGCGCGCTACCGTGATGCCGCGCGGATCGCCGATTCCGTGCTCCTTGGCGAGGTTCCCGACCCGACTGCGGGCGCCACCCATTTCTTGAACCCGGTCGTCGTCAAGGATAGGCGCGGCGGGTCGCTTCCGGCTTGGGCGCGCCGCGACGGGCTCCCGATCGGGCGGCATACCTTCTACGCGCTCGATGGCCACCTGCCCGTCCATACCGAGGATGAGGGTGATTGGCCCTTGGTGCCCGGTCG
The DNA here is from genome assembly GCA_035275445.1 of Methyloceanibacter sp. Taxonomy (GTDB): domain Bacteria; phylum Pseudomonadota; class Alphaproteobacteria; order Rhizobiales; family Methyloligellaceae; genus Methyloceanibacter. The sequence continues at coordinate 832 of DATEMT010000213.1, forward strand.
GCCTTCTTGCTGATGCGGGCGGCCGCCCGATTGGCCTCTCGCGACTGCTCTAGGAGCAGGGCGCTGAGCGCCCGCGTCATTCCACGCGCTAACCTAAGATCTTAAGCAACGCGTTTGCCTATCGGCCGCCGTCGCGCGATATTGGAGCGTCCGGCGGTTGGCGAAGGCCGCCGGCGCAACGCCACGGATAGGCACGGATAGGGAGGAAGCGCTGATGACAAGGATGCTTGCCGTTTTGGCCATGACTGTCGCCGTCGCGGTTGCCGGGGCGGGACTGTTGAGTGCGAATGCGAGTCCGTTGACCGGCGCCGCCAATTCGCTCGCCACCCTCAAGAGCTACTCGACCGTCGAGAAGGCGGGGTGCATCTTCGGCACGCGCCGCTGCAAGGCCGGCACCAAATGGTCCTGCGTCGATCGCGGCACGGCAAAAGCGTGCGTTTGCAGGCCCTGCTAGGCTGAAGCAGCTCGTCCGTCGTCCTCCAGCGTAAGGCCGACACACACGGTGCGCCATTTGAGGCGGCTGGTGGTGCCTGCCGCAATCCGCTAAGCTTGCGCGGTCCCGTTGCGCCGAACGCAAGGGGCAAGCAAAAGGGGGGAAATCATGGACATCATGGCTGTCATTGTAACGCTCCTGATCGGCGCGGTTGCCGGTTGGCTCGCTGGCGTCGTGGTCGTGGGCGGGGGTTTCGGCCTTCTCGGCAACATTCTTGTGGGTATTGCCGGCGCCTTTATCGCGGCCCTTCTGTTCCCGCGGCTCGGCTTGGGGCTCACGCTTGGTGGCGGCCTCGTCGGCGCGATCGTAACCTCCGCTCTTGGTGCGATCGTCCTGCTCCTGATCGTCAATCTGCTGCGGGGACTGTTCTAAGCCCCCTCACGGCGCGCGCCGTCCAGGATCCAATCGGTGGCCGCTGAAAGGTCGGCCACCGTCTCCGTGGGCGTGGGCGAAAACCGCGTCTCGTCGCCCGAGCGATACTTGCCGGTGCGGACCAGCACGGCAGCGCCTAGCCCCGCCTCGAGCGCGCCGGCGATGTCGGACTCGGCGTCGTCTCCGACCATCACGGCGCTTTCCGGCGCGCAGTTCATGCTTGCAAGCGCAGCCTGGAAGAAGGCCGGCGAAGGTTTCCCCAGCACCAGCGCCTCGCGCCCCGTGGCGAATTCGAGCGCCGTTACGAAGGCTCCGGCGTCAAGGCTCAAGGCCCCGTCGTCGTCCTTGAAGGAACGGTTCTTGGCCAACGCGATGAAGGGGGCGCCGCCAATCAGTTCACGGAAGGCGCGATTGAGCCGGGCGAAGTCGAAATCCTCTCCGGCATCGCCGATGATGACGGCGCGATGTGGGCGGCCTCCCTCGCCCGCAAATTCCTCCACGAGATTGGGATGGACGAGCAGCGAGGGCGAACAGTCATTGGCGGCGAGCCAATTGCGCGCGGCCTCTCCCGGCGTGAACAATTCGCTTTCCTCGATGTCGAGGCCAAGCTTGGCGAGCCGCTCGAGCACCTTCCGCTTCGGCATGCGGGTCGTATTGGTGACGAAGCGCAAGCAAAGGCCCGCCGCGCGCAGGCGCTCGATTGCGGAAAGAGCGCCGGGCAGTGCATGATCGCCGTCGTAGATCACGCCGGCGAGGTCGAGCAGGGCGCCACGGATCATGGCTTCAAGTTTGGGCGAAACGACCGGCGCGGGTCAACGTGCCCATTCCGATGCCACCGCGCGTCTTGAAGCAGGCACTCCTGCCTGCGGTTTTCGCGGCTTGGCGCTTTGCGCCCGGCGGCGCCGCCTTTGTGCATAACCGGGATAACTCAAATTCGTCCGTTGACGAATGTCCGGCCACTTTCTTGGCTGGGAGTCTGCGGCGGAAGCACGGTTCGTGCGTGTTCCCGGGGGAGGCGCAGCCATGGATGACATTCGTGCCGACTTGACCGAGCGCGCCTGCCTGCTTCAGCAGGAGATCAGCGCCGAGAACGCGCGGTTCGACCAGTTGGTGGTCGAGCTCACGCGGGAGCACGACAGCGCGCTCGAGCACATGCGCGCCCAGCTCCGACTTGCCAACAAGCTGATCGAATTCACGGCCTGGCATCACAATGTCCGGACTGTCCTCGCCGCCCATATCGCCGCGGCCGAGGCGGCCGAAAGCTCGATCGTGGCGTCGCTGAAGGCAGGCGCCGCGACGCCGGCTCCGGCGGAAGCCTAGCGCAATTCATTCGCCTTGGCTTTGACGCGGCTCGCCTCATCGACGGCAAGCACCCGGCCGGAGCCCATCAGCACGACCGTTCCGGCCAGCCGCTCGATCTCGGACTGCACGTGGCTCACATAGACGATCGGCATGCTGGCCCGGTCCCTGAGCTTCTCGAGGAACGGCATCACCTCGTCCTTGCGCCGCTCGTCGAGCGAGGAGAGCGGCTCGTCCAGCAGGAGCAGCCGGGGCGAAGACAGGAGTGCGCGGCCGATGGCGACGCGCTGCTTCTCTCCGCCGGAAAGCGCAGAAATTCCCCGATGCAGCAACCCGCCGAGATCGAGGAGGTCGATGACCTCTTCGAGGGAGGCATGCTGGTGCGAGGATCCCGCGAAAAATCGCCCGTAGAGCAGATTGCCTTTCACCGAGAGATGGGGAAACAGCCGGTCGTCCTGAAAGACATAGCCGATGCGCCGGCGATGGGGCGGGACGAAGACGCAAGCGGCGGTATCCAACAGAACCGAGCCATCGACAGCGACGCGGCCGCGCTTTGGACGAAGCAACCCGGCAATCGTGTTGAGCACGCTGGTCTTGCCCGAGCCCGACGGACCGAAGATGGCGGTCACCCGGCTTTCACTCTTGAAGTCGGCGTCAAGAGCGAATTCGCCGAGCCGCGCCACTGCCGAAACTTCGAGGCTCATATCGCGTGAAGCCTGCGGCTGACGCGCTGGGCAAGCGCTTCGGAGACGAGGATCGCGGCAAGCGATATCGCGAGCGAAATGACGGTCAGCCGAAGCGCCGCCGCATCGCCTCCGGGCACTTGCGTGAAGGTGTAGATCAGGGTCGGCAGCGTCTGAGTTTCCCCCGGGATATTCGACACGAAAGTGATCGTGGCGCCGAACTCGCCCATGGCGCGCGCGAAGGCAAGGATGGCGCCGGCGAAAATGCCCGGCGCGATGAGCGGCAGCGTGACGGTGGCAAAGACCGAAAGCCGGCTTGCGCCGAGCGTTGCCGCCGCCTGCTCGAGCTTTCGATCGACGGCTTCGACCGAGAGCCGGATCGCGCGGACCATCAGGGGAAAAGCCATGATGGCGGAGGCCAAGGCCGCGCCCGTCCAGCGGAAGGCGAAGACGATGCCGAGATGATCGGCAAGCCAACGCCCCACCGGCGCGTTTCGGCCGAAGGTCAGGAGCAGCAAATAGCCGGTTACAACCGGCGGCAGCACGAGCGGCACCAGGACCAGCGCATTCAAGAGCCCCCGGCCCCAGAACCGCCCACGCGCGAGCACGAGCGCTATGAGAATGCCGAACGGCAGGCTCGCGACCGTCGCCAACAGGGCGACGCGCAAGGAAAGCTTGATGGCGACGAGTTCCTCGGCCGTCAGCGTCAACCTGGGGGCTCCTTGGCTGTTATCGGCGCCAAGCTACGACGGACGGGACGGTTTACGCTATGGCGAAACCGGCGATCCCAGCCGATATTCCGTTCGGCTATATCGCAGGCGGGCGTCGAATAGGGCTTCGAAAAGGCGTCTTGGAGACGTCGCCGACTTCGCCGGGGCGGGCTTGAGGAACGCGCTCGATGACGCCGTGCCGCGCTATCGAGCCAAGACCGGGCGACCGGAGCTACGCCGGCGCCTCGGCTCTCGCCAAGAAAATCTTGGCGCGGGGCTTCCATCGCGCGCGTGGCTGAGTGTATGCGGGCTAAGCCCTTGGCAATGCTCTTGCAAAAGCGTCGCTATGAGTTCTCGTCCCCAGCCCAAAAAAAATCTCAACCTCCTCCAAGTTTTCGCCGGGCTGATGCGTCAAAGGGAGTAAGCGCCGCTTCCCGGCTGGCGGGGCGGAGCCTGGAGGCGAGCGTGGACCTGAAGGCGAGGCAGAGTCCGGCACCGTCATATCGGGCGGCCGAGCGCGGCGACGGCGCGCCCGCGGTGAGCGAGGCTTCCGCCGAGGCAAGCGCGGGCTCCGATCACGAACTCGCCGCTCTCGCCGCGGCGGGAGATCGCGACGCCTTCGAGCGCCTGCTGCGGCGTCATTACGAGCGCATCCATCGCCTGGCGTGGCGGCTCACGGGTTCGGTCGCCGACGCCGAAGACGTCGCACAAGATGTCTGCTGCAAACTGGTCGAGAAGATCGACACCTTCAAGGGAGAGGCAAAGTTCACGACGTGGCTCACCGGCATCGTTGTCAACACCTGCCGCGATCGGCATCGCCGCGGCAGCGCGATCATGCGGCTTACGCAGCATCTCGGCATGGCGGCACTTCTCTCGCCCTCGCCCGATGGACGCGATCTTCACGCTCGTGCCTGGCTCGCGAGCGCTCTTGCGCGGCTCGATCCCGCCTTGCGTGCCACGATCGTGCTGGTCGCCGGCGAAGACATGAGCCACGCCGAAGCGGCGAACGCGCTCGGCGTCGCCGAATCCACCGTCTCCTGGCGCATGCGGCAAGCGCGGCGTCTGCTTGCGGCCGAGCCTGAGGAGGAGGCAGACCATGGCCACTGAGTCCAAGATGCGTTCGATTCTGCCTGAGGCGCCGGAGTCGCGCGAGCAAGCGCGCGAGCAGGCCGTCGCCACGGCGTTGACCCGCTTCGACGAGAAAATCTCCGGTCCCCGCAAAGGAAAACCGGTGACCCCGCGTCTCATGGAGCAGACGGCGACATCAACCCCGCCGTCGCACAGGAGGTCAGCCATGTCGCAGGCGCGCTATGCCATTGCCGCAAGTCTCGTATTCTTACTGGCCGGGTCGATCGGATGGTTCTACGTCAACGAAGCGCCGCTGCGCTGGAAGACGGTCGAGCGGGAGGTCGCCGTCACCGAACAGCCTGGTCCGGTGCCGGCGCCGACGCCGCAGAGCCCGGCAATGCCGCAAGTGATCCCACCGCCGGCGCCCGTCCCGTTCGATGCGGGGAATATTCTCGCTCCGCAAGCCGTCCCGCAGCCTTCGGCGCAGATGGCCAGCACGGATCTCGCGAAGGCGATGCGGGACCGCGGGCCGGGCTTGTCTAGCGGGGAATCCGCCTCTATGCCGATTGTCGGCGAGCCCGCGCCGCCAAGCGAGCCCATCGGCCGCGATCGGTTCGAAGGCGCCAAGGAGAATGCCTTCAGGCTCGTGCGCGAGGCCCCGGTCTCGACTTTCTCCATCGACGTCGATACCGCCTCCTATTCCTTCGTCCGCGCCTCGCTCGCTCGCAACGTGTTGCCGCAGCCCTCGGCGGTCAGGACCGAGGAGCTCGTCAACTATTTCCCCTACGACTATGAAACGCCGGCGAGCGCCGAGGTGCCGTTCAAGACGAACGTCGCGGTCTTTCCCAGCCCGTGGTCACCGGGG
>DATEMT010000214.1:0-2760 GCA_035275445.1 Methyloceanibacter sp.
GTCTGCACGGCGGATGCGCCGTCGAAGCCCGGCCCCGCCGGCGCGCCCGAGCAGATCGTCTCGTAATACTGGTAGCTCTCATTGCCGAAGGTGAGATTGTTCATCGTCCCTTGCGCCGAGCCCAGGCACCCAAGCGCGCCATAGAGACAGTTCACGATCGTCTGGCTCGTCTCGACATTGCCTGCGGCGACCGGCGCCGGATAGCGCGGCTTCAGCATCGAGCCCTTGGGCACGACGATCTTGATCGGCTTGAGGCAGCCGGCGTTCAGCGGAATGTCTTCATCGACAAGCGTGCGGAACACATAGAGCACGCAAGCCCGCGTGATCGGCTCGGGCGCGTTGAACGCATCTTCCGTCTGCGCGCTCGTGCCGGTGAAATCGACGGTCGCCTTGCGCGCCTTGCGATCGACCTTGATTGCGACCTTGATGACGCTGCCCTGATCGGTCTCGACCTCGAAGCGTGAATTCTTCAGTCGGGCCACGACCCGCGCCACCGCTTCGGCGGCATTGGCCTGCACGTGAGCCATATAGGCGCGCACGACGCCCAGCCCATAACGGCGCACCATGGCGCGAAGTTCATCGACGCCTTTTTCGTTGGCGGCGACTTGCGCCTTGAGGTCGGCGATGTTCTGCGGCGGATTCCGCGCCGGGTAGGGGGCCTTGGTCAGGAGGTCGAGCACCTCGTGTTCGCGGAAGCGCCCCCGCGCCACCAGCTTGAACGGATCGATATAGACGCCTTCCTCCTCGATGCGGGTCGCTTTCGGGCTCATCGAGCCCGGCGCGATCCCGCCGATATCGGCATGATGTCCGCGCGCGGCGACGAAGAAGAGGAGATCCGGGCTGTTCTCGCCGAACACCGGCGTCACCACGGTGATGTCGGGAAGATGGGTGCCGCCGTTATAGGGCGCGTTCAGCATATAGACGTCGCCGGGCTTGAGCGCGTCGCCGATTTCGCGCAGCACGGTCGCGACGCTCCGGTCCATCGAGCCGAGATGCACCGGGATATGCGGTGCGTTGGCGACGAGATTGCCCTTGGCGTCGAAGATGGCGCAGGAGAAGTCGAGCCGCTCCTTGATGTTGACCGAGCGCGCGGTGTTTTGCAGCGCGTAGCCCATCTGCTCGGCGATCGAGACGAAGAGATTGTTGAACACCTCGACCATCACCGGGTCCGCCTCCTTGCCGATGCGGGCCGCCTCCTTGTTGGCGGTGCGCGTGAGCAGGAGGTCGTTGCGCGCGGTGACTTGCGCGTTCCATCCGGGCTCGACCACAACGGTCTGATGGTCTTCGATGATAAGGGCCGGACCTGCGAGCTTCTGCCCCGGAGAAAGCGCGCCGCGCAAGTAAACCGCGGCCTGATGCCAGCGTCCTGCGGTGAAGATCGGCGTCTCCGCCTCCGGCACGGCCTCCGCCGCGCTCTCGGCGGCGAGACCGGGGCTCGCGATCTCCGCGCCGCCGCCTCTCGCTTCGACCTCGACCGTTTCGATCTCGATGTCCTTCTCCGGACTGATGAAGCCGAAGCGCTTCTGATGCGCGATCTCGAACAGCGCGCGCATGCCGCGAAAGCTCGCCAGCGGAATGGGAAGCGCGCTATCGGTACCGGCGTAACGGAGATGCGCGTTTGCGGTGCCGGCGAGGGTGTCCGCTTCGACCCCTTGGCGCAGGAGCTCGGCTCGGGCCTCCGCTTCGAGCGGCGCTCGGATCGCGGCGAGAGCGGCGAGGCCGTCATCGTCGAGCCGCGCGAGAACGGTCCGCGTGCGCGTGGCGCTCAGCGCGGCAAGCCCCATGCCGAAGGCCGACAGCACGCCGGAGAGCGGATGAATGAGCACCGACGCGATGCCGAGCGCGTCGGCGACCAGGCAGGCATGCTGGCCGCCCGCGCCGCCGAAGGAGTTCAGCACATACTCGGTCACATCATAGCCGCGCTGGACGGAGATGGTCTTGATCGCGTTCGCCATGTTTTCGACCGCGATCCTGATGAAGCCGTCGGCGATCTCTTCCGGCGCGCGTGTCTCGCCGAGCTTGCGGGCCAGCGATTTGAACGCCTTGCGCACGGCGTCGTCATCGAGCGTCTGGTCCTGACCGGACCCGAAAATGCGCGGGAAGAATTGGGGGACGAGCTTCCCCGTCATGACGTTGGCGTCGGTGACGGTGAGTGGGCCCTGGCGCCGGTAGCTGAGCGGACCGGGGTCGGCCCCGGCGGAATCGGGGCCGACGCGGAAGCGTGCCTCATCGTAATGGAGGATCGAACCGCCTCCGGCCGCCACGGTATGGATCAGCATCATCGGCGCCCGCACGCGCACTCCGGCCACTTGGCTGTCGAAGCTCCGCTCGTAGGCGCCGTCATAGTGGCAGACATCGGTCGAGGTGCCGCCCATGTCGAAGCCGATCACCTTGGCGAAGCCTGCCGCGCCTGCGGTCTCGACCGCTCCCACCACGCCCCCCGCGGGCCCCGACAGGATCGCGTCCTTGCCCCGGAACAATCCCGCCGACGTCAGCCCGCCCGATGATTGCATGAACAGCAGCCGCGGACTTGCCGCCTTGCCCGGGGGGCCGGAAGCTCTCACGGCCGATGCGACGCGATCGACGTAACGCCGGAGCAGCGGCGAGAGATAGGCATCGACCACGGCGGTATCGCCGCGCCCGACGAATTTCACGAGCGGGCTTACCTCGTGGCTTGCCGCAATGTATGTGAACCCTTCCTCGCGCGCGATCTTCGCCGCCTCGCGCTCATGGGCGGGGAAGGCGTAAGAGTGCATAAAG
>DATEMT010000215.1:0-6056 GCA_035275445.1 Methyloceanibacter sp.
CGCCGGGGCAAGGCTCCGATCGAGCCCTCGAGCACGCTCATATTGGCGTCGGCAACGATGAAATCGATGTCCTCCTCGGTCAGCAACGCGCTGACATAGGACAGAAGGACTGGATCGTTCGACCGTAACAATTCCTTCATAGCCAACGCGAACTCCCAATCCTTTCGCGGTTCACCTTGACCGCGACGGCGATGCGCCGACATTATCAACACCGGCCGAAGCCAAGGAGCAGTCCTTTGGGCGTTGTGGTTAAGCTTTCCGGCGGGAATGACCCGAGCGCCAGTCTCGCGCCGCTCGTCGCGCTTGTCGAGGAGGACATTGCCCATGTCAACCGCATCATCCTCGACCGGGCGCGCTCGAATGTCGAGCTGATCCCCGAGCTTGCCCGGCATCTGATCGATTCCGGCGGAAAGCGCTTGCGGCCGATGCTGACGCTCGCCGCTTCCAAGCTCTGCTCCTATGGCGGCGACGGGCATGTGCATCTCGCGGCGGCCGTGGAGTTCATGCACACGGCCACGCTGCTCCACGACGATGTGGTGGACGAAAGCAATTTGCGCCGGGGCAAGGCCTCGGCCCGTCTCGTCTGGGGCAACGAAGCGAGCGTGCTGGTGGGGGACTATCTGCTCGGCCAAGCCTTCAAGATGATGGTCGGCGTCGGCTCGCTCGGCGCGCTGCGCATATTGTCGGATGCCGCCGCCTTGATCGCCGAGGGCGAGGTGATGCAACTCGTCACCGCCAAGAACACCGAAACGACCGAGGACGATTATCTCGCCGTGATCGACGCCAAGACCGCGGCGCTGTTCGCCGCCGCGGCGGAAGTCGGCGCCGCAATCGCCGACCGGCCGAAATCGGAGGCCGCGGCTTTACGCTCTTATGGGCGCAATCTCGGGCTCGCGTTCCAATTGGTGGACGACGCGCTCGACTATGCCGGCGAGCCGTCGAAGCTCGGCAAGAGCGTGGGCGACGATTTCCGCGAGGGCAAGATCACGCTACCGGTCGTGCTGTGCTACCGCCGCGGCAACGCGGCGGAACGGGCGTTCTGGCACCGCACGCTGACGGACGGCGAGATCGGCGAGGACGATCTCGCCGAGGCGATGAACTTGATGAAGCGGCACAACGCACTGGCCGATACCATGGACCGGGCGCGCCATTACGGGTCGATCGCCCGCGACGCGCTCGCGATTTTCCCCGACGGCACCGCCAAGACGGCGTTGCGCGAAGTCATAATCTTTTGCGTCGATCGCCCGTTCTAGGCTTCAAGCGCGCCTGAGGCGATCCACCAGGCAGGATGCGCGGCGGCAAGGGCGCCTGCGGCCCGCTCCGCGTCCGCGGCGGAACGCAGCAAGGCAAAGCACGTCGGCCCGCTGCCCGAGAGCCTGGCAAGACCAACGCCTTCGAGTGCGGCGAGCGCGGCAAGTACGTCGCTGATTTCCGGCACGAGCTTTGCGGCCGGTGCTTCCAGATCGTTGTCGCGCGGGAGCGCATAGGCAAGGAGCGCATCGAAGTCGCAGCGAAAATCGAGCCGTCCGGCCTCGCTGCGCGGGCTCGGCCCTGCCGTCTTCGCATCAAGGGCGGCGTAAACCGCTTGCGTCGCAAGGGCGCTGCCAGGATTGGCGAGGACGACGCCGCACGCCGGAAAGCCTTGCACTCGCTCGATCGTCTCGCCCCGTCCTGTCATGAGCGCGGGCCGGCTCTTGAGGCAGACGCGCACGTCCGAGCCGAGCTCAAGCGCAAGGTCCGCCAGGACTTCGTCGGCGATCAGCCCGGGGTTTGCCCGGGCGATGAGCCGCAAAGCAGCGGCGGCATCGGCGGAACCGCCGCCGAGACCAGCCGCGACGGGGAGAGATTTGGCGAGGCGAAAGCGGCCGAGCCGCAAATTCGGCACGCGTGCCCGCGCGGCACGGCCCGCTTCGAGGACGAGATTGCCGGTCCCGAGCGCGGCCGCGAACGGGCCGTCGACCTCGAGATCGAGACCGTTGCCGGCATCGAGCACAAGGCGATCGCCGAAATTGGCAAAGGCGACGAGACTTCGGAGCTCGTGAAAGCCGTCGGTCCGGCGCCCCAACACGTCCAGGGTGAGATTGATCTTGGCCCGGCCGATATCATGGAGCGCCGTCATGCAAGCTCGTCCCGCATGCGGGGGACCTTGGCGCTTCTATTGCGGGGTCTTGCGGCCCGCCTCCGTGGTGCGGTCCTGCGCCGATTTGGTCTCGGCATCGTCGGGAAGTCCGGCCTCGATCTTCTGCTTGATCGTCGTCACCAGATCGGCTTCGGGCTTCAGCGTCAGCGCCTGCTGCCACTGATACTTTGCCTCGAAGGTGCGGCCCACGCGCCAATAGGCATCGCCGAGATGATCGTTGATGATGGGGTCGTCCGGCTTGAGCTCGACGGCGCGTTCGAGATTTTCGACCGCAAGGGGAAGGTTGCCGAGCCGGTAATAGGCCCAGCCGAGACTGTCCACGTAGTAGCCGTCGTCGGGCTTCAGCTTCACCGCCTTGCGGATGTAGTCCATCGCCTGCTTCAAGTTCCGGCCCTGATCGACCCAGGAATAGCCGAGATAGTTGAGCACGAGGGATTCGTCGGGCGCGAGCGCCAACGCCTTCTTGAAATCGGCTTCCGCCGCCGGCCAATCCTTGAGGCGTTCGTTGCAAACGCCGCGCGAATAGAACAGCGTCCAATTGTCCTTGATCGGCGCCGGCGTCAGCACGAGCGCCCGCGTGTAGTAGTCCAGCGCCTCCTTGTAGCGCTCATGCGAGCGCAGGATGTTGCCGAGCGCGTCCAGCGGACGGACATCCTTCGGATATTGGGCGGTCAGCTTCTGAAGCTGCGCCTTGGCGTCGTCAACCCGCTCCAGCGAGTTGAGCGCAAGCGCTTTCTGGATTTGCACGTTCACCCAAAGCGGCGAATCCGGCTTGATCCGGTCGAGCGCCCCGATCTCGAGTTCGTAACTCTTGGCATTTTCGTAGGCCTCGGCGAGCGCGGCATAGGCGAGCGGAAAGTCGGGCTCGAGATAAAGCGAAAATTGCAGGAAGATGATCCCCATTTCGAGGCCGCCTTCGCCGGCGAGCGCATCGCCGATGCCGTAGAAGACCTCGGCCAGGCCTTGGGTCGGCGTGACGACGAGAAGCGGCGGGGTTTTGCCGGCGTCGATGTCGGCGAGCAGCGCCTCGGAGAGCGGGTGGCTCGCAGACTTGGCGATATGCGCCTTCAGCGTCTGGCGGGCGAGCTTGCGGTTGTCCGCGTTCAGCGCGGAACGCGCATAGGCCTCGGCCACCCTTAGCGTGGCGGGATTTTTCTTGAAGGCCTGGGCGTAGGCCTGACGGGCCACATCGTGATTGCCGGCAAGGTCGGCGATGAGCGCGCGATGATAGCGCTGATAGAACTGGGCCCAGTCGGCGTCGCTCAGGCTGTCGAGAGCGGCGAGCGCCTCGTTCGGCTTGCCGGCGGCCTCCTTCACCCAGGCGCGGGCGAGCGTCGAGGTGAGATCGGCGATCGGACCTTGGCGGGCCTCGATGAAGTTTTCGTCGGCCTCTTCGTAGCGGCCTTGCTTGAAAGCCTCGCAACCGAGCAGGAAACGCGCGAGCCGGTTGGTCGAGTCGGATTTGACCAAGTCCTTCGCAAGCCGGATGGCGTTGTCCCAATGGGCCGAGGCCGCTTCGAGCAGGAAGGCCTGCTCCAGGATCATCTCGTTCTTGGGATCCTCGGCGAGCGCCTTGGAATAGAACTCGGCGGCGATTTCGAGGTTATGGTCGCCGCGGGCCATGCGGCCGGAAAGATAATTGCCGAGCAGCGTGCCGGTGTCGTCGCCACCGTCGGACCCGATCTCCGAATAGGCAGCCGGGGCGGCGATGAGAATGGTCGCGAAAAGAAGCGACCGCGTTCCCCAGCGGCGCAAAGCCGCTCCCTGCATGAACTTCATCTTGTTTCGGCTGGAATGCCGTCCCGCAGTTTCTGTCCCTGAATGCGAAGGTTAGGCGCTTTTCTGCCTGCCCACAAACCAAAAGCCTTCATGCAGGCCAAAGGCGGCTGGTTTGTGGCCGCCGACCCGAAGCCGCACCCGCCTACATGTTGACGTAATTCGGCCCGCCGCCGCCCTCCGGGGGCACCCAAGTGATGTTCTGGGCCGGATCCTTCACGTCGCAGGTTTTGCAATGGACGCAATTCTGCGCGTTGATCTGGAAACGCTCGCGGCCGCCTTCGATTACAACTTCGTAAACTTGCGCCGGGCAATAGCGTTGGGCGGGCTCGGCGTAGTCGGGAAGATTGCGCGCGATCGGGATCGAGGGATCGGCAAGCTGCAAATGCACCGGCTGGTTCTCTTCGTGGTTCGTGCCCGACAAGAACACCGATGAGAGAATGTCGAAGGTGATGACGCCGTCGGGCTTGTCATATTCGATCGGCGCCGCCGATGAGGCTTTCTCCAGCGCGGCATAGTCGGGCTTGCGGTGTTTCAGCGTGTGGCTCAGGAACGGGAACAGCGTGTTGAGCCACATGTCGATGCCGCCGGCCATCACGCCGAGGCGCGTGCCGAGCCGGGACCACAGCGGCTTGACGTTGCGCACGCGGAAGAGTTCCTTCGTCACGGCGCTGTGCTCGACCGCTTGCGGATAGGCGTCGAGCACGTCGTGGGCGCGGCCGGCGTGAAGCGCGGCGAAGGCCGCTTCCGCCGCCATCATTCCCGACAGCATGGCGTTGTGCGAGCCCTTGATGCGCGGCACGTTCATGAAGCCCGCGGCGCAGCCGATCAGCGCGCCGCCTTCAAAGGCAAGGCGCGGGATCGCCTGGAAGCCGCCCTCGGTGAGCGCACGCGCGCCATAGGCGATGCGCTTGCCGCCCTCCAGATGCGCGCGGATCAGAGGATGGGTCTTGGCGCGCTGAAACTCCTTGAACGGATTGGTGTAGGGGTTGGCGTAGTCGAGATGGACGACGAAGCCGACCGACACCAGCCGATCGCCGAAATGGTAGAGGAACGAGCCGCCGCCGGTCTTGTCGTCGAGCGGCCAGCCCATGGTGTGCTGAACGAGCCCGGGCTTGTGCTTCGCCGCCGGGACCTCCCACAGCTCCTTTAGGCCGATGCCGAATTTTTGCGGTCCCGACTCGGCATCGAGGCCTAGCTTCTTGATGAGCATTTTCGACAGCGAGCCGCGAGCACCTTCGGCGAAGAACGTGTACTTGCCGCGGAGCTCGATGCCGCGCGTAAAACTGTCCTTGTGGCTGCCGTCGCGGGCCACGCCCATGTCGCCGGTGATGACGCCTTCAATCGCGCCGTTGGCCCCAAAAATCACATCGGTGACGGCGAAGCCGGGATAGATCTCGACGCCAAGACCTTCGGCCTGTTCGGCTAGCCAGCGCGTGAGGCTGCCGAGGCTGCCGATATAGCAGCCGTGATTGCTCATGAGCGGCGGCATGAAGAGGTTCGGCACGCGGACGCCGCCGGTCTTCCACAGATAGTAGAAGCGATCTTCGCTGACTTCAGTTTGCAGCGGCGAGCCCATGTTGCGCCAGTCGGGCAAGAGGCGGTCGAGCGCGACGGGGTCGATCACGGCGCCCGACAGAATATGCGCTCCGACCTCCGAGCCTTTCTCCAGCACGACGACGGAGACCTCCTTGCCCTGATCGCTTGCGAGCTGCTTCAGCCTGATCGCGGCGGCGAGGCCGGCAGGCCCTGCGCCGACGATCACGACATCGAACTCCATGCTCTCGCGTTCCGTGGCTTCGCTCAATCCAACTGCTCCTTTGCCGTGGCACTCACAACGCGAGACAACATTTGGCGTCATTCCCCGCGAAGGCGGGGAACCCAGTGACCCCAAAAGCCTGCTATCATTCGTAGGGTGTTTGAATACTGGATTGCCCGGTCAAGCCGGGCAATGACAAATATGGGGGCGAAGCCGGGGATCGCCAAAGTCTAAGCAATGACGGCAACGGAACGGCAGACGGTTCAAGCCTTATTGGACTGGTACCAGGCGATGGGCGCGGACGAAGCCATCGGCGAAGCGCCGGTCGATCGCTTCGTACCCGCGCCCGTGGCTCGCCCGCGTCCGGCCGTCGTCAACGAG
>DATEMT010000216.1:0-9808 GCA_035275445.1 Methyloceanibacter sp.
GCGCGGACGCCATCGACGCGCACCTTGCCCTCTTCGATCAACCGCGCCGCGCCCGTCCGGGTTTTGGCAAGCCGCGCGCAATAGAGCCACTTGTCGAGGCGCTGGCCGTCCATGGCCAAGTCCTAGCTTCCCTGCTGGCGCGCGGAAAGCCGGCCTTTGAGCGCGGCAAGGGCGGCGAAGGGCGAATCTTCGAGCCTCTTCCGCTCGGCCGCCTCGGCCCGCCGCGGCTGACGCTGCGGCGCCTCGGGCCGTGGCGCCTTGGCGCGCATTTTCCGTTTGCTCTTGCGGTCCTCGACCTTGTCTTGGCCTCTCTTCTTGCCCGGGCGCCAGATTTCGTTCGCAGCGCTCTCTTCGGCGCTCGCCGCCGCATCGGCCGCTCCGCTCGCCGCTTGCGCCGGTTCGGGCCGGCGCCGCTCGCGCCTGAAACCGAGCGACTTCAGAATAGAAGCGAACTCCTCGCCCGAGCAGCCAACCACCGACATCAGTTCGGGCACGACCCGGAAGCCGCCGTCGCCGGTCGCTCCGGTCGGCGCCTCGGCGCTTTCGGCCGCGCGGAAGGCGACGCGAGCGCGGATCAGGTCGGAGAGCCGCTCCAGCATGTCGATGCGGACCGCGCGCGAGCCCGCGACATAAAACCCCGCGGCGCGCCAATAGGGCTCGGGGATCGCGCTGTCCGCCTCCACCGAGGTGAGGCCCTGTTGCGGGCGCAAGGGCAGGTCTTCGATATCGATGCCGTGATCGCGGCCGGAATGAAGCGCCCACAGGCTCAACACGAGATCGGCCGCGGCCGGCTTGAGCAGAGCGGGAAAATAGACGTTGAAGGCGCCGAAGCGGACGCCGTATTTGCGAAGTTGGCCGCGCGCGTCCTGATCGAGCGCCTTGATGTCGGCAGCGGCCGCTTCGCGGCGGATGACGCCGAGATTTTCCGTCAATTGATAGGCAAGCCCGCGCGCGAGACCCGACACGTCGGTCGCCTCGCCGAGCTCGATCAGGGGCTTGAGCTTGCTGCCAATCTCCGCCTTGAGTCGGGCTTCGAGGCGGAGCGCGACGCGTTCGCGGTCGGCGCTTGAAAGATGCTCGTCGGCGAAGAGCTGGATACGCGGCTTGAGGGCGGTCTCGCCCCGCTCGAGGCGGCCAATCTCCGCGCCCTGCCACACGATCCGGCCATTGGGACTGAGCGCGATCGCATCGTCCGGCGCGGCGCAAACGGCATCGGCGCGGGTCGAGAGCTCGCCCGCCAGCACCTTTGCCGCGGCATGGCGTGCCGCGCGCCCGTGAATGTCTTCGCCGGTGCTGTCGGGGGTGAACCGGAAGCCCACGAGCCGTCCGACGAAATGGTTCTCGACCAGGATGTTTCCGTCGAGCGCGATCTCGGCCGCGATCTCTTCCTTGTCCCGCAAGCGGCGCATCAACACGCTCGTCCGCCTATCGACGAAGCGCTGGGTCAAGCGCTCATGCAACGCGTCCGACAGCGCATCCTCGATCGCGCGGGTGCGCGCCTGCCAGTGCTCCGGATCGTCGAGCCATTGCGCCTGATGCGAAACGAAGGTCCAGGTTCTGATCTGGGCGAGCCGGTTGGCGAGGGTGTCGAGATCGCCGTCGTTGCGATCGGCCTGCGCCACCTGATTGGCGAACCAGTCGGCCGGAATCTTGCCGCTGTCGCTCATGACGAAGCGGTAGAGCGTCGCCACCAACTCGGCATGGCTTGCTGCGGAGATCTTGCGGTAATCGGGGATCTGGCACATGTCCCACAACAGCGCGACCGCGGCTGTCGCTTGCGCCATGTCGCGCACGGCCGCGTCATGGCTCACATTCTCGAGCGCCATCACGTCATCGACCATGCGCGCGCGCGTCAGGCGGCGATGGTCGGGCGTCTCGCGCAGACTGTCCTTGAGGCGGCCGATCGAGGCGAAATCGAGCTTTCGATTGCGCCAGTGGAGCATGCCGACCTGGTCGAAGGCGTGGTTTTCGAGCCGGTCGACAAGTTCGGCCTCGAACGGCGCGACCTGGCCGGTGACGCCGAACGTGCCGTCATTCATGTGCCGTCCGGCGCGGCCGGCGATCTGGCCAAGCTCGGCAGGGGTCAGGTTGCGGTGGTTCTGTCCGTCGAACTTGCGAATGCCGGCGAAGGCGACGTGATCGAGGTCGAGATTGAGCCCCATGCCGATTGCATCGGTCGCGACCAGAAAGTCGACGTCGCCGTTCTGGTAGAGCGCGACCTGTGCGTTTCGGGTGCGGGGACTGAGCGCGCCGAGCACGACCGCGGCGCCACCGCGCTGGCGTCGCACCAGTTCTGCGATGGCATAAACGTCGTTGGCGGAGAAACCGACGATGGCGGAGCGCCGCGGCAGGCGCGTGATCTTCTTGTCGCCGGCATAAGCGAGCTGGGACAGGCGCGGGCGCGACACCAGATTGGCGCCGGGCAGGAGCTCGCGAATGGCATCGCGCATAGTCGCAGCGCCGAGCAGGAGCGTTTCATTCAAGCCCCGCGCATGGAACAGCCGGTCGGTGAACACGTGGCCGCGCTCGCCGTCGGCGGCGAGTTGGATCTCGTCAACCGCGACGAAATCGGCCTCGAGCTCGAGCGGCATCGCCTCCACGGTGCAGACATAGAAGCGCGGCGAAGGCGGCTTGATCTTCTCCTCGCCGGTGATGAGCGCAACCTTGGCCGCGCCGATGCGGGCGACGATCTTGTCGTAGACCTCGCGCGCGAGGAGCCGCAGCGGCAGGCCGATGATGCCGATATCGTGCGCCAGCATGCGCTCGATGGCGAGATGGGTCTTGCCGGTGTTGGTCGGGCCGAGAACGGCGGTGACGCCGCGCCCGCGCTCGATGCCTGTGGAATGAGTGGAGAACGGCCGGCCCATATTGACTCTCTCAGCCTCTCGCGCGGGCAAAGCACGGAACGGGGCGGGAACAAATCTCGTCCGAATCGCTGACTCTGCACATTCGGATTTCGTTCTCGCCGAAAACCCAACCGCCCGTGACCCGGTTGCGTTCCTGCTTCCGCATCGCGACCGCCGTATCGCGGTCAGGGTTTTTCCCCGGGTCAAGTCCCCGAGAAGGCAACGGGAACGGAGCGCGCACGAATCAGGGGAAGGTTAATCTTCGGCATCTGTTCCCTACAACATGTTGGGTTTTGGGGCTTCGGCGTTAACTCTTCGCGCGCGGTTTACGGCTCGGCGCTGGCGCGGCGCGGCCCCAAAACCCGGAGCGAGGTGACCTCCGCCGTGCCATAGCCCGCCAGCGTCGGCAGCACAATGCGGTAGGGCACATACATATTGGTTCCCCTGAGCGGGACCAGCCACGCTTCGATCTCGTTCGTCTGGGCCATCAGCCGCACGGCGGGATTGTCGGGGTGGTATCCGGCGATGGGGATGAATTTCACTTTGCAGATCACCGCAGGGCCGCCGTAGCCCGTGGGCGTCGTGCGCTTGACTTGGACCGAACGCTTGGGGGTGACGACGAGGTCGAAGCGCTGCCTGCCGTCGAACACCGGGAGGGTGTGATTGCAGACATTGAGGTCGCCGTTGGGATTGTCGGATTTGGCGGTCAGGAACGCCCCGCTCATGGGATCGAGCACGTCTTCGAGCTGTTCCTGGGTAACGGGGATGGTGTTGGGGATTCGCCTATTCGGAATGATCGAGACGCCGGTGACGTTGCCGTCGCTGAAGGTCAGGCGCAAGCGCTCGCCCATCTTGGAGCTGTCGGAATAGCTGAACGCATACATCGCGGGCTCAGGCCCCGCGCTGGTCACGCGGCCCTTCCCCGCCGTGACCCCGCGCCATTCGTAGATCAGGCCCTGGAGCACGCTGAAGCGGCCTTCGCCCCGCATCTCGTAATCTTCGCCGTGGAAGGTCGCCGTCAGGGTGAAATCGCCGAGATTGAAGCTGCCGAGCATGACGCGGTAAACCGCGCTGATCCGGCTCGGGGCCAAGAGGCCGCTTTCGGCATGGGCAGCGTCGATAGGGGGATGGCCGCCGAGCCCGTAACTGAGGGCCGCGACGGCAAACAGGCTCAAACAACGGCGCGCTTGCATCGCTCCCACCCCCTAGCAGGCGGTGGGCCTGCTGGAATCCCGCGGCGAATTTCGGGCCATTTGCGGGTTTCGTCAATTGCGAGCTTGGCGCAAGTTTGTGGCGGCGCCTTGACCTGAACCGACCCGCCCCGTATATGTCCGCCCGCCGGTCGCATTGGCGCTCCTGACGACCCTGAAGCGCGGCACCGGGTTCCGTGCCATTGGCAGAGAAGGAAAGAGGATCATGGCCCGTCGTTGCGAGCTTACCGGAAAAGCGGTGCTCACCGGCAACAATGTGAGCCACGCCAAGCGCCGGACCAAGCGCCGTTTCCTGCCGAATCTTTGCAGCGTGACGCTGGAGAGCGAAGCGCTCAAGAAGCGCGTGAGGCTCACCATCAGCGCCCATGCCTTGCGCTCGGTCGAACATCGCGGCGGCCTCGACGCCTATCTCCTCAAGGCGGGCGACGATGAACTGTCCTTGAAGGCGCGCCGGCTCAAGCGCGACATCGCCAAGGTCCACAGCGCCCAAGCGCCAGCCGCAAGCTAGCCGCTCGGCCCGGCGCTGACCGGCGTCGCATCCGGCAGCGCGAACTGCATGATTAGCGTGCGCTGGAACGGGTTGAAATTGTCGTCCGACATCAGCGTCAGCACGGTCTCGCCCGAGGGCGCCCGGTAAGCGGCGATCGCCTCCATATTGTCGATGTTGAAGCTGTCATTGGCTTCGAGCAGCACTTCGCCACCGATCACCGCGCCCTTCTTGAGCTCCGCCGCGGCGATCCGGCGAATTCGCATCTGCACCCCTTCGCTGAAGCGGAAGCGCCGCTCGAGCACGACGATGCCGCCGTCCGGCAGGGAAGTCGCATCGGTCACGTCGAAGCCGCCGATCCGTTTCAGCGTGATGCTTCCCGGCGTCGGCCCGCCGATGAGCCAGCCTTGCAGATTGCCGGACCCGCTTGCGCTCCCTTCGGCGAACGCAACCAGCGTCCCCTTTAACCGTCCCGCCCTGATGACTGTCAGCGCTTCGATGCCGCGATTGCCGCTGAGGCCCTTCCCGCCGCCGGGGATGGGGACGGTACCGGCGGGCGGTCCGAACCGCTCGGCGTTGAAAGGATAGCGCACGATCCTGTGTTTCTGCTCGAACGAGACGAAGGCCGTGCCTTCCTGTGGATCGCCGCTCGCGAGCGCCATGCCTTCGGAATCGCGCAGGCGCTCGTCGAGAAGCGGTTTTCCGTCGGCGTCGAGGATCGGACCCATCATGCCGTCATCGAGCCCTTTCAGCTTGCGCCCGTCATAGTCGAGCGTCGCCCTGAGCCAGCTTCCGGCATCGGACAGCGCAAGCAGCGTGTGCCCGGACGCATCGATCGCAAGGGCGGAGAAGCCGCCGAAATGCGCCGACTTGGCGTAGAGATTGAGCCCGGCCCTGAAGATGAGCTTGCCGAATTGCTTGCGCGAGGGATTGTCGCGGTCGAAATCGATCGGCGCGGCCGCGATGGCGACCGGTGTGGCGCGCGGAAGCGGTGCTGCCGGCTTTTCGGCCTGTGCCGGCAACGCGGCAAGACTTGAGGCGAGCGCAAGCGCGATGGCGGCGCCTTGATGACGTCGTTTCGGCACGCGAGGCGTCACGTCAATGAAGCTTCCGGCGCATGGCGCGCGCCGCTTCAGGCACGCTGCGATGCAACTGGCGCCAAGCGAGGTCCTCGTCGAACAGCTCGGCGAGCTTCTCGGTCATGACGCCGGCAAGCTCCTCGGCGTCGGTGACGGTGACGGCGCGGCGATAATAGCGGGTGACGTCGTGGCCGATGCCGATGGCCAGCAGTTCGACCGGCGAGTGATTTTCGATTTCCTGGATCACCTGGCGGAGATGACGTTCCAAATATGACCCCGAATTGACCGAAAGGGTGGAATCGTCCACCGGGGCGCCGTCGGAGATCATCATCAGGATGCGGCGCTGCTCGGGCCGCGCCAGCAGCCGGCTATGCGCCCAAGCGAGCGCCTCGCCGTCGATGTTCTCCTTGAGCAGGCCCTCGCGCATCATCAGCCCGAGATTGCGCCGCGCTCGGCGCCAGGGCGCGTCGGCGGCCTTATAGACGATATGGCGGAGATCGTTGAGCCGCCCCGGAAGCGGGGGCTTCAGCGCGTTCAGCCAGGCTTCGCGCGCGTGGCCGCCCTTCCACGCCCTGGTGGTGAAGCCGAGAATCTCGACCTTGACGCCGCAGCGCTCGAGCGTGCGCGCAAGGATATCGGCGCAGCAGGCCGCGACCATGATCGGACGCCCGCGCATCGAGCCCGAATTGTCGAGAAGGAGCGTGACCACGGTGTCGCGAAACTGGGTGTCGCGCTCCTGCTTGTAGGTCAGGGGGTGCATCGGATCGACGATGACGCGGGTCAGCCGCGCCGCATCGATCATGCCTTCGTCGAGATCGAAGTCCCAGCCGCGATTCTGCTGGGCGAGAAGCCGGCGCTGAAGCCGGTTGGCCAATCTCGCGACGGCGCCATGAAGCGCGACCAGCTGTTTGTCGAGAAAGGCGCGCAAGCGCTCGAGCTCATCCGCCTCGCATAGCTCCTCGGCATTGACGATCTCGTCGTAGGCGCGGGTGAACACCTTGTAGCCGAAGGCTTCGGGGCTATCGAGAACCGAGAGGTTAGGCCGCCACGGCTGCGACCGGCGCGGCTGCTTGGCCTGGTCGGCGCGGTCGAGAAGGTCGGCCATTCCGTCGTCGCTGTCGTCGAGCGTCTGATCGCTCGAAATTTCTTCCTGGCGGGCGTCGGCCGAAAGTTCGGCGCGCTGCTGTCCTTCGCCCTCGTCCTCTTCGGCATCGGAAGCGACGCCGTCGGCTTCGCTCTCCTGCTCGGATTGTTCCGACCCTTGCTCGAGCTGATCGGCGAGGTTGAGCGCGGAGAGCAATTCCCGCGCAAGCTTTCCGAACGCCTCCTGATCGGCCAGCATGTCGGGCATCCGCTCGATCACGCTCCGGGCCCGTCCCTCGACCCATTGCCGCCACAGATCGACCGCCGCGCGCGCCTTTGCCGGCGGCGTCTGGCCGGTGAGCCTCTCGCGGACGAGAAGCGCGAGCGCATCGGACAGCGGCGCTTCTGAACGCTCGGTCGCCTGGGCAAGCCGGCTCCGCTCGTAGCGCTGCTCCATGCGGGCGGCGAGATTGGCCGCGACACCCAGCATGCTATTGGCACCGATCGCCTCGACGCGCGCCTGCTCGATCGCCTCGAACACCTCGCGCGCTTCGCCGCCTTGCGGCGCCAGCGCCGCGTGCAGAACCGGATTGTGACAGGCGACGGAGAGCGCCGCCGCGTCGGCATGGCCGCGGATCACCGCAATCTCGGACTTGGTCGGAACGCGCGAGGGCTCGGGCAGCCGCGCGATCTTGCCGGTCAGTCCCGGCGGCTCGCTCGTGAACACGACCTCCATGGCACTGTCGGCCGCGATCGAGCGGGTCGTCAGCGTGACGGCGCGTTTGAACGGATCGAGCGGCGCTTCCTTACGCCGTGTCATGACTAGCTCAAGGCCACGTTGGCGGTCGATTGCGGCAGGTCCTCGCCGAAGCAGCGCTGATAGAACTCCGCGATCAGGCCGCGTTCCAGCTCGTCGCATTTGTTGAGGAAGGAGAGCGCGAACGCGGTGCCGATATCGCCGAAGATCTCGGCGTTCTCCGCCCAGGTGATAACCGTGCGCGGACTCATGACTGTCGATAGATCGCCGTTCATGAAGGCGTTGCGGGTGAGCTCGGCCACGCGGACCATGTTGCCGATGACTTTGCGCCCGGCCTCGCTGTTCCAACTCTTGGCCTTGGCCAGAACGATATTCACCTCGTCGTCATGCGGCAGATAGTTGAGCGTGACGACGATGGACCAGCGATCCATCTGGCCTTGGTTGATCTGCTGGGTGCCGTGATAAAGGCCGCTCGTGTCGCCGAGGCCGATGGTGTTGGTGGTCGAAAACAGACGAAAGGCGGGGTGAGGGCGGATCACTTTGGACTGGTCGAGCAGGGTGAGCTTGCCCGAGACTTCGAGCACGCGCTGGATCACGAACATCACGTCGGGGCGCCCCGCGTCGTATTCGTCGAAGCAAAGCGCCGTGTTGCTCTGGAGCGCGTAAGGCAGGATGCCCTCGCGGAACTCGGTCACCTGCATTCCGTCCCTGATGACGATCGCGTCCTTGCCGACAAGGTCGATGCGGCTGACATGGCTGTCGAGATTGATGCGCATGCAGGGCCAGTTGAGCCGCGCCGCCACCTGCTCGATATGCGTCGATTTGCCCGTGCCGTGATAGCCCTGGATCATCACCCGCCGGTTGTGCTTGAAGCCGGCGAGGATCGCGAGCGTCACGTCGCGGTTGAAGAGATAGTCCGGATCGATATCCGGCACATGCTCGTCGGGGCGGGAATAGGCCGGGACTTCGAGATCGGAGTCGATGCCGAAGACCTGGCGCACGGAAACCGACATATCCGGCACGCCGGCGCTGTGAGCAGTTTCGAGGGTCATGAGCGGTGAAAGCCTGTTGGTCGCGTCTATTGGGGCTTGGCCTAGTTAAGCCCGGTTTAAGGCGGAGGGGGGCGCCGAGCGGCGTTACGCAAGCCCTGCCTGCCTCAGATAATTATAGGCTTGGATCACTTCGCGCAACTTGTCCTCCGAGGTGCGGTCGCCCTTGTTGTGGTCGGGATGAAGCCGCTTCACCAACTCCTTGAAGCGGGACTTGATGTCGGCCTTGGTGGCGCTGTCCTCGAGATTGAGCTGGCGCAGGCATTTCCGTTCGGCGCGCTTGAGGGTGCGCTCCGGCACCCCGGCCTCGGTCTTGGCGGCGCGCTCGGGGAACAGTCCGAACGGGTCGTCGGCGGTGAAGCGGTGAGCAAAGCCGCCGGGCCGGTCGCCCTCGCGGGGCTTTCGATTGCGCCCTGCGGAATTGACCCCGAGCGACCACGTCGGACGGTGGCCGATCACGTCCGCCTTTTGGTGCTTGGCGACCGCCTCGTCGGGGAGTCCGGCGAAGTAATTGTAGGTCTTGTTGTACTCGCGCACGTGGTCGAGGCAGAAACGGTGATATTTCCCCTCGAGACCCCGTCCCTTGGGCGCTGGGTATAGTCCGGGCTCCTTGCAGCCGGTCCGGTCGCAAGCTGGATGGGCCTCGCGCAGGAGCCGGTTCTGGTCGGGCTTGACCCTCAGGCGATCGAAGAATTTTGAATCGAATTCCATGAACCGCGCATTATGAGAAGCGGCACCTGACACAACAAGCATGGTCCGGTTCCGGCAAAAGAGTTAGAGTGGAGGGTTGTCGCGAGCGATCATGTCGGCAGAACGGGATATCAGGAACAAGTTGACGCAGGCCTTCGCGCCCGTGGCGCTCGAGGTCGTGAACGATTCCGATCGCCATGCCGGGCATGCCGGCTCGCCCGGAACCGGGGAGAGCCACTTCACCGTCAAAGTGGTGTCGGCGTCCTTCGCCGGCAAGTCGCGGCTCGAACGCCACCGCATGGTCAATCAGGCGCTCGCCGCCGAGCTTGCCGGCAAGGTCCACGCTCTCGCCATCACCGCGCTCGCGCCGGACGAAGTCGCTCGCTCGCGTTAGACGAAGCGCGTCACGCGCAGGCGCGGGCGAGAAACGCGGTGAGCTGCGGCATGGAAACGTTGGGTTCGACGAAGGCCTGTCCGACCCCACGCGCGAGAATGAGCGCGAGCCGGCCGCCTTTCACTTTCTTGTCCTGGGCCATCAGCCGCAACAGCGCCTCCGGCGCAGGCCGTGGCCCGGGGATTTGCGCGATCGCCGTGGGCAGGCCCGCG
>DATEMT010000217.1:0-9616 GCA_035275445.1 Methyloceanibacter sp.
CTTCGTCCCGCCCCGACTCAAAGGCAGCTAGGCAAGCGCCAGCCCTTCGAGGCGTCCCCAATCGTCACCAGGCAAAAATGGCGGGAATTCAATAGTTTAGTTGTAGTCCCCCACCGGTTTTGGCCCGGCAATCCCGTTCGTTATCGTTACCCTGACTGGTAAATTAGAGCAAAATAAGGTCGCGGGCAACGGCCCCCCCTAGTTGTCAAGGGGAAGACCTAAGGATCGGTTACCGCGCCCCAAGGGCGGCCTGGGCGGCGGCAAGGCGGGCGATCGGCACCCGGTAGGGCGAGCAGGAGACGTAGTCGAGAGCAAGCTTCTCGCAAAACCGGATCGTCTCAGGGTCGCCGCCATGCTCGCCGCAGATCCCGACCTTGAGGCCGGGGCGCGCTGCACGGCCGCGTTCCGCCGCGATCTGCATCAATTCGCCGACCGCCTTGTCGAGGGTGATGAAGGGGTCGTGCTGGATGATCCCCTTGTCGACATACTCGCCGAGGAACCGCCCGGCATCGTCGCGGCTGAGCCCGAACGTGGTCTGGGTCAGGTCGTTGGTGCCGAAGGAGAAGAAATCGGCGCTCACCCCGATTTCCCCCGCCATCAGGCAGGAGCGGGGAAGCTCAACCATGGTGCCGACCGAATAGGCAAGACTGGTCCCGCGTTCCTTCTCCACCGCACGCGCGACGTCGGCGATGCGCGCCTTGACGATATCAAGTTCGCCCTTGGAAACGACGAGCGGCACCATGATCTCGGGGATCACCCGGTTGTGCAGCGCTTGGCCCGCCTCGATTGCCGCCTCGAAGATGGCGCGCGCCTGCATCTCGACGATCTCGGGATGGCTGACGAGGAGCCGCGATCCGCGCTGGCCCAGCATGGGATTGAACTCGCCGAGTGCGGCGACCCGGCGGCGCAGGCGCGCGGCGCTCACGCCCATCTTGGCGGCGACCTCGGCAATGGCCTCCTCGCCATGAGGCAGGAACTCGTGCAAAGGCGGATCGAGCAGGCGGATGGTCACCGGCAATCCCGCCATGATCTCGAACAGCTCGATGAAGTCGCGGCGCTGCGCCGGCAGAAGCTTGGCGAGCGCGCCGCGGCGGCCGTCTGTGTCTTCGGCCAGGATCATCTCGCGCATGGCGAGGATGCGCGCCTCTTCGAAGAACATGTGCTCGGTGCGGCACAGGCCGATGCCCTCGGCGCCGAACGCCCGCGCCTGGCGCGCATCGGCGGGCGTATCCGCATTGGCGCGCACCTTGAGCCGGCGGAATTCGTCGGCCCATCCCATCAGAACGTTGAAATCGTCCGACAAGACCGGCTCGCGCATCGGCACGCGGCCCTTGATGATTTCTCCGGTCGAGCCGTCGATGGTCACGACATCGCCCTTGCTCAGCAGGACGCCTCCGGCGGAAAGCGTCTCGCGGTCGAGGTCGATCACGACGGCGGAGGCGCCGACGATGCACGGCCGACCCATGCCGCGCGCCACCACGGCGGCATGGCTCGTCATGCCGCCGCGCGTGGTGAGAATGCCGAGCGCCGAATGCATGCCCTGCACGTCCTCGGGCGAAGTCTCGATGCGGGCGAGGATGACGTTGTGGCCCTGGGCCTTGAGATGGACCGCCTCGTCGGCATCGAAGACGAGCTCGCCCGAAGCGCCGCCGGGCGAAGCCGGCAAGCCCTTGGCCAGCACCGTCTTCTCGGCCTCGGGATCGAGCATGGGATGGAGCAGTTGGTCGAGCTGGGCCGCGTCGATGCTTCTCACCGCCTCTTCGCGGCCGATCAGGCCCTCCTCGGCCATGTCGACGGCAATCTTGAGCGCCGCTTGCGCCGAGCGCTTGCCCGAGCGGGTCTGCAAGACGAAGAGCTTGCCCTCCTGCACGGTGAACTCGATGTCCTGGATGTCCCGGAAATGCGCTTCGAGCTTGGCGCAAACCGATTTCAACTCGGCGAACACCTCAGGCAGGAGCGCTTCGAGCGAGGGCCGTTTGACCTTGATGGCGCGGCGCGCGGCCTCGGTCAGAAGCTGCGGCGTGCGGATGCCCGCGACGACGTCCTCGCCTTGCGCGTTCAGCAGGAACTCGCCGTACAGCTCGCGCTCGCCGGTCGAGGGGTTTCGCGTGAACACGACCCCGGTTGCGCTCTGCTCGCCCATATTGCCGAACACCATGGCCTGGATGGTGACGGCGGTACCCCAATCGTCGGGAATGTCGTGCAGGCGGCGGTAGGCGATGGCGCGGGCGTTCTGCCATGAGCCGAACACGGCGGCGATGGCGCCCCAGAGCTGGGCGTGAATGTCTTGCGGGAAGGGCGCGCCGAGCTCGGTTTCGACCAGCTTCTTGAAGCGGGCGATGAGCGCGGCCCAATCCTCGGCGGTGAGGTCGGTATCGAGTTCGAGGCCTTTCAGGTTCTTCTCGTTCTCGAGGATCTCCTCGAACTGATCGTGGTCGAGGCCGAGAACCACGTCGGCATACATCTGAATGAAGCGGCGATAGGTGTCGTAGGCGAAACGCCGGTCGCCCGAGCGCCGCGCCAGACCCTCCACGGTCCGGTCGTTAAGGCCGAGATTGAGCACCGTGTCCATCATGCCCGGCATCGAGGCGCGCGAGCCCGAGCGCACCGAAACGAGCAGCGGATTGTCCTCATCGCCGAAGCCTGCGCCGACGGTTTCGCCGACCGCGTCGAGGGCCGCTTCCACCATCGGCCTCAGCTCGTCGGGGAGCTTGCGCCCGAGCTCGTAATAGACGGCGCAGAGCTCGGCGGAGATGGTGAAGCCGGGGGGGACCGGGAGGCCGAGCCGCGACATCTCGGCGAGGAAGGCGCCCTTGCCGCCGAGCCGCTCGCGATCGGCCGCAGAGCCGTCGGCGCGGCCGCCGCCGAAGCTGTAGACCCATTTCGCCGCGGTGGCGGCGGGTTTGTCGGGCTTGGTCATCGCATGGTCCATCATCGGTCCGCCGTTGTAGCGGCCCCCCGAACTTCACACAAACGTCGCAGCGCGGAAATGGTTTAACGGCGTCCCGCCGAGGGGGCGCGCAAGGCGCGGTCGGCGATGAAGTCGCCGGTGCCGATCAGCCGGGCGCGCGGCATTTCCTTCAGCGCATAAGCGAACGCCTCGACGCTGCCGCCGTTGTCGAGCGCGATCCTGACGGTGATGCGGTGAAACAGGCCGACGGCTTCGGGCCATTCGCGGTCCTTGTCCTCGGGCGCCGCGACGCCCTCATACTTGTCGAGGTCGGCGAGAAGTCTCGGGCCTGCGTGCAGCGCGAAGACATTGCCGATCACGCGGTATTTGGGTTCCGGCGCGAAGAAGGCGCCCGGCCAAGACCCGAAATCGAACAGACGCCCCGGGGTCGAGCCGCGGCCAACATGCTTGGCGCCCACCCTCAAGCGGTGCGCCATCGGATGGGCGCTCTCGGCTCTCAGCGTGCCGTAGACGAAAAGATGATCCGTCATGTCCCTCCCGGTCATTCCGGCAGCACGAGGCGGCCGTCTTCAGTCAGGTCCCAATGCGGGTTGTGGGCGAGCTCCCAGAGATGGCCGTCGGGATCGGCGAAATAGCCGTTATAACCGCCCCAAGAGGTCTCGGTTCCCGGCTTCAAGATACGCGCCCCCGCAGCCTTGGCCTTGGCTAGTAGCGCATCGACCTCGGCTGCGCTTGCGACATTTTGCGCGACGACGATCCCGCCATTGCCGTCCCACAACGTGCCGGCATTCGCATCTTGGATTTGCTCTTTCCGGTCCCACAGCGAGAGCACGATACCTCCGGCACGGAAGAAGCTGACCTCGACCTCACTCGCCGACCTCGATTTCACGAAGCCCAAGCTCTCGTAGAAGCGCGTCGCTTTGGCGATGTCGGCAACGGTGAGCGTGATGAGGGTGACGTTGGCTGGCACCACTTCCTCCCTTCGTCATTGCCGGGCTTGACCCGGCAATCCATTCCAATGGCGCTTCAACGCGCTGAGATGTAACGGCATGGATGCCCGGATCAAGTCCGGGCATGACGAGGGAACGATCCCCGCGGCCCTCATCCTTCGATCCTGGAGAAATCGGCGACGGCGAGCGTCGTGGCGCGGACCCGGTTCAAGAGCCGCAAGCGATTGGCCCGCAGGTCGGGCTCTTGCGTGTTCACCGTGACCGAGTCGAAAAACGCATCGACGGGAGCGCGGAGCTTCGCCATCGCCGACATTGCCCCGGCGAAATCCTCGCGCGCGAGGGCGGCAGCAACTCCCCGCTCGACCTCATCGAGGGTCTTGGCCAAGGCCTGTTCCTCGGGACGCTTGAGGAGATTTTGATCGGGCGCCTGGTCGTAAGACATCCCGTCCTTCTTCTCCTCGATGCGCAGGATGTTGATGGCGCGCTTGGTGCCGGTGAGAAGATGTTCCCCGTCTTCGGTCTCGAGAAAGCGGCCGAGCGCCTCGACGCGGCGGACGATCATGAGAAGATCGTCGCCGCCGAGCGCAAACACGGCATCGACCAGATCGTGCCGCGCGCCCTGCTCCCGCAGATGCACCTTGAGCCGGTCGGCGAAGAAGGCGAGGAGATTGTTCGCGGCCTCGTCCTGCAATTTCGCGCCGCCCCGCGCGTGGAAGCGGAACTGTTGCGAGAGCGGCAGCCGCAGCCCGTTTTCGAGCACGATGCGGATGACGCCCAGCGCAGCGCGGCGGAGCGCGTAAGGGTCCTTCGAGCCGGTCGGCTTCTCGTCGATGGCCCAGAACCCCATCAGCGCATCAAGCTTGTCGGCGAGCGCGACCGCGATCGCCACTGGCTCGCGCGGCACCGCGTCGGAAGGTCCAAGCGGCTTGTAATGCGCTGCGATAGCGTCGGCGACGGCAGGGTCTTCTTCCTGGTCCAGCGCGTAATAGCGGCCCATCACCCCTTGCAGCTCGGGAAACTCGCCGACCATGAGGCTGACGAGATCGGCCTTGGCCAGGATCGCCGCGCGCTCGGCAAGATCGGGATCGGCGCCGACGCGGGGCGCCAGCTCGCGCGCGAGCCCGCGCACGCGCTCGATACGGTCGTGCTGGTTGCCGAGTTTTTCGTGATAGATGATGTCGTCGAGCTTGGGCACGCGCTCTTCGAGCGGGACTTTGCGGTCCTGATCGAAGAAGAACTTGGCGTCGGCAAGCCGCGCCCGGATCACGCGCTCGTTGCCCGCGACGATCGCCTTGCCGCCGTCTTTCGCCTTGAGGTTGGCTACCAGGATGAAGCGGTTGGCGAGCTTGTCGCCCTTCCGCAGCGAGAAGCATTTCTGATGCGCCTTCATCGCGGTCGCGAGCACCTCGCCCGGCACCGCCAGAAATTCTGCATCGAAGGCGCCGATCAGCGGCACGGGCCATTCGGTCAGCCCCGCATTCTCCTGGAGCAGACCCTCGTCCTCGACGAGAACGAGTTTCTCCTTGTTGGCGAAGCTTCGCGCGCCGTCGAGAATCAGCTTCGCGCGCTCCTCGCCGTCGAGGACGACCTTGGCGGCGCGGAGCTTCTTCGCATAGTCGGCAAAGCCTTTCACCGCGAAGGGCTTCGGCGCCATGAAGCGATGGCCGCGCGTTTCCTTGCCGCTTCTGATGCCGTCGACCTCGAACGGCACCACCTTGCCGTCGATCTGGCAGAGGATGGCGTGGAGCGGCCGCACCCACCGAAGCTTGCCCGCGCCCCAGCGCATCGATTTCGGCCAGGGGAACTTCGCGACGATCTCAGGCACGATCTCGGCCACGACCTCCGCGGCCGGCCGGCCCCGTTTCTCGATCAGCGCGACGTAGAAGGCGCCTTTCTTGTCTTCGCGCCGCTCGGCCTCAGCGATAGAGGCGAGACCGGTCGATTTGACGAAGCCGTTGATGGCGGCTTCGGGCGCATCGACGCGCGGGCCCTTCTTCTCCTCGCGCACGGCGGGCGAGCGCGCCGGCAGCCCTTCGACGACGGCGACGAGCCGGCGCGGCGTGGCAAAGGTCTTGAGGTCTTTGTATTCGAGG
The DNA here is from genome assembly GCA_035275445.1 of Methyloceanibacter sp. Classification (GTDB taxonomy): domain Bacteria; phylum Pseudomonadota; class Alphaproteobacteria; order Rhizobiales; family Methyloligellaceae; genus Methyloceanibacter. Next base: position 5,955 of record DATEMT010000217.1, read on the forward strand.
CCGGCGCCTGCAAGCGCTTGCCCCAGCAATCGCGCAAGGTCCTCGCGCGCGCGGGTCTGCATGCGCGATGGGATCTCCTCGGAGAACAGTTCGAGCAGAAGCTCAGCCATCGGCGCCGCCAGCATCGGTCTTGAGCCATGCGGCGCAAGCCGCCTTGGCAAGGTCGCGCACCCGCAGGATGTAGGCCTGCCGTTCCGTCACCGAGATCACACCGCGCGCATCGAGCAGGTTGAAGATATGCGAGGCCTTGATCGCCTGGTCGTAAGCGGGAAGCGCGAGCAGATGGCGCGCGCCTTTGTCGCCTTTGGCGAGCAGCGCCTTGCACTCGGCCTCGGCGTCGCGGAAATGCCGGAGCAGGAGTTGCGTATCGGCCTGCTCGAAATTGTAGCGGGAGTATTCCTGCTCGGCCTGAAGGAAGACGTCGCCGTAGGTGACCTTGTCCTTGCCCTCGCCGCCGTTGAAATCGAGATCGAACACGTTGTCGACGTTCTGCACATACATGGCGAGGCGTTCGAGCCCGTAAGTCAGTTCGCCCGAGACGGGATTGCAGTCGAAGCCGCCGACTTGCTGGAAATAGGTGAACTGCGTCACCTCCATGCCGTCGAGCCAGACTTCCCAGCCGAGCCCCCAGGCGCCGAGCGTCGGGCTCTCCCAATCGTCCTCGACGAAGCGGATGTCGTGCTTCAGCGGATCGATGCCGAGCGCAAAGAGGCTGTCGAGATAGAGGTCCTGAAGGTCGGGCGGCGACGGCTTCAGGATCACCTGGAACTGGTAGTAATGCTGGAGCCGGTTCGGGTTCTCGCCATAGCGGCCGTCCTTGGGGCGGCGGGAAGGCTGCACATAGGCGGCGCGCCAGGGCTTCGGCCCAAGCGAACGCAGCGCGGTCGCGGGGTGAAAGGTCCCGGCCCCCATCTCCAAGTCGTAAGGCTGGAGGATCACGCAGCCCTGGTCGGCCCAAAAGCGCTCGAGCGTGAGGATCAGGTCCTGGAAGGAGGGCGGCCGCTTCTTTGCGGCAGTCTTTTTCTTGGCCATGGGTTCGGATCGCTCGGTCGGGTGAAACTTGCGCGGGACCGCGGGGACGCTAATGCAATTCCGGTTCGAATTGAACCGTCATGGCGATGAAAGCGAGGGAAAGGCTTTGGCTAGTGCCGCGTGTTGCCGGCCGTTTGCGTCATGCGTTTCGGCCGGTAGATGCCGGTCGCCGGGTCCCGTTCCAGCGGCACGGCGTCTTCGCGCGCGCGCCGGTCGAGTGCCTCTTCGGCGGCTTTGAGCTCCGATTTGATGCGTCTTTGCATCTCGCGATAGAACCGTCCCGCCAGGATGAAGCCGGCGCCGACGGCAGCGAGTATCAGGATCTGCGGCATCGCTTAGAACCCGAACCGCGACCAAAGCGCGCGCGCTTCGATCGCCGAGATGAGGTCGGCGGCAAACCCGCCGGGTGAGAAACCGAATCCGAAGCTTTCGCTTTCGGCAAATACGCCCCGCCTGCGGCGGAACCAAGACGTGCCGGAGGCGACCGGCTTCAGCCGGACCTCATCGCCGTAGACCGCCCGCATCTTGCTGCGGAGGTCGGCCAGCCCGTCGATCAGACCGAGTTCGAGCGCCTTCCGTCCCGACCAGAACTCGCCAGTGAAGAGATCGATCCCGGCCTTTTCGAGCTTGGCGCCACGGCGCGACTTGACGAGGTCGATGAAGGCATCGTGCACGTCCCGTTGCAGCGCCTTGATGCGCACGACATCTTCGGCCTTCTCGGGCAGGAAGGGATCGAGCGTGTCCTTGCTTGCGCCCGCGGTGTAGACGCGGCGCTCGACGCCGATGCGGTTGATGAGCTCGGTCACGCCGAAAGTCGCGGTGATGACCCCGATCGAGCCCACGATCGAGCTCGGATCGGCATAGATCTCATCGCCCGCAAGCGCGAGCAGATAGCCGCCCGAGGCGGCGACGTCCTCGGCGAAGACATAGACCTTGACGTTGTTCTCGGCGGCGAGCGCCCGCACGCGCTTGTAGATCAGCATCGACTGCACGGCCGAGCCGCCGGGCGAGTTGATCTGGATGGCGACGGCCTTGGCGCCGCGCATGGTGAAAGCCTTCTCGATTGCCGGGGCCAACGCCGCGAGCGAGAGGCCGGGCCGGAGCGGCGTGGCCACGCCGATCGCGCCGGAGAAACGCAGGACGGGAACGATCGGCCCGCTCTTGGTCCATGACGCGGGAAGATAGCTCTTCCAGCCGCCGCTGCCGGAGCTGCGGGCTTCGTCCAGTTGAGTGCTCATGGTGGTAAAGCTATTAGCTCGGTCGCGCCAAATCAAAGGCTAAGCAGCGAAATCTGTGGCAATTAAGACCGGCGGAAGCGCCCCCTTTAAGCCTTTTGTTAGCGCAAACCCCGAGAGTGACACATGGAAGCAGGAATTGCCGGTTATAGTTCCGCGCATACCAGTGCCGCGCTTCGGCAGAAGGCGCGATCTCAAGGAGGATGCATGAGCAAGCTTGCGGTTATGGCGGTGGCGGCGGGAGCGTTCGCGCTTACGCTCGTCTCGCTCGCCCCGAGTTCGGCGGAAGCCGGATGGCGCCGGGGCTATTGGGGTTGGGGCGGAGGTCCAAGGGTCGGCGTCTATGTCGGGCCGAACTACGGCTGGTACGGTCCGCGCCGCTATTGGCGCCCGCGTTACCCGGCAGGTTACCCCTACGCTTACTATCCCTATTGGCGATACCGCAACGCTTGGTAGGAATGGCGGGCGCGCTTGCCGCGCCGCTCAACCGTCGCTCGATCCGCGCCGCTCAACCCTCGCTCGATCCGCGGAGCTTAAGTGCGGCCCCGCCGCGCAGCACGGCTTCGGCCGCTTCGGTGTAGCCGCCGGCCCCGTCATGCAGCACAAGCCCGGGCAGAAGGCTCAAGCCTGCCCGGCTTCCCTTCTTCGCCTGAACGATGATGCGCGTTGCCGCTTCACCGCTCCTCGGAAAGAGCGGAAAGACGGCAACGGAGCCGAACCGCCCTTCGAGCAGCGCCAGCAACTGAGCGAGACAATCGGGCCGGTGGATCATGGTCAGAAGCCCGTTCGGCGCCGCCATGGCGGCGAAGAAGCGCACCCATGCAGCAAGACCGCCCTCACCCATGACATGAGCGGCGGCGCGCGCGCGATCGGGAGCGGCCCGCACGCTTCGTTCGGTATAGAAGGGCGGGTTCACCATGAGATGCTGGTAGGACTCGCGCTTCAGCCCCGCCGCGGCGAGCGTCTTTCCGGACGACGTCACGTCGGCGGCGATCGATCGGAACCGTGCGGCGAACCCGTTCTCAGCCGCATTGTGCGCGGCAAGCGCCGCAAGCCCGGGATCGATTTCGACCGCGGTCACGTCGATGCCTGGCACGCGCGCCAAGAGGCAAAGTCCGGCGATGCCGCTCGCCGCGCCGATATCGAGCACGCGATCGCGCCCGCGCGCAGGCACGGAAGCGGCAAGGAAAACCGCATCGCTTCCCGCGCGGTGCCCCTTGCGCGGTTGCGCCACGCTGATGCGGCCGCCGAGAAAATCGTCGGTGCTGGTGGCGTCGCTACGTTGCTTTCGGCTACGCGTCGTCGGAGATGACATTGCCGATGCCGGCCCCGTTCAAGATCTGGCGTGCGTGCGCCAATCTGTCACTTTCGACCAGGACACGCCGGGGCAAGGCT
>DATEMT010000218.1:0-24321 GCA_035275445.1 Methyloceanibacter sp.
TCGGCAGCCGAGCGTTCCAGCACCGAGGCCGGCATGTCGCGATAGATGAGTTGGCGGACGACAGGCCCCTCCGCCGCGCCCCACAGCGCGAGAAGCAACAGAGCCGGCAGGACCGTCCAAATCGCCACATAGGCGCCGTGATACGGGGGACGGGAATGCTGTTTGGCAGTCGCGTGCGCCGCCGCGCGTTGACGTTGCGCCTTGGCGCGCCCGACAAAATAGACGACGGCCGCGGTCGCGAGCAGAACGGCTAGGATGGCTAGGCTGGACACGCTCGTCCTCTAAGAAACCCGCTCCAAGGTCGGAGGGGCGAATACGCTTCGCCCCTCCTTTACGCGTGGCAATGAACGGCCGGCTTTAGGAACTGGCGAGGATCTTGCCCTCTTTCACTTCCTTTTGGACGGCTGCGCGCTCGTCGTCCGGCATCGGAACCAATCCGTACTCGGCGAGCGGGCCTTCCGGACCGATCATCTTGTCGCTGATGAAGAACTCGACATATTCCTTGAGGCCGGGAATGACGCCGATGTGGTCCTTCTTGACGTAGAAGAACAAGGGCCGCGACACGGGATACTTGCCGGTGGCGATCGTCTCGACCGACGGCGTCACGCCGCTGATCGTGGCAACCTTCAGCTTGTCGGTGTTGTTCTCGTAGAAGGCGAGGCCGAACACGCCGATGCTGTCCGGGTTCGACTGGAGCCGGGCCAGCGTCTCGGTATAGTCGCCGTCGATATCGACCGCTCCGCCGTCCTTGCGGACTTTGGCGCAGGCCTTGCCCGCCGCCTTCGCATCGAGGCCAGTTGCCTCCTGCAGCTTCATGCCGCCGGTCGCCTCGCAACCTTTCGCCAGCACCTTCTCTTCGAACACTTCGCGCGTGCCGTGCTTCTCGCCGGGAATGAAGGCGACGATCTTCCAATCCGGCAGGTTGGGGTTCACGTCTTTCCAGGTCTTGTTCGGGTTCGCCACCAGCTTACCGTCGACCGGAATCTGCTCGGCGAGACCCAGATAGATGTCCTTCGGCTCGAGCGCGAGGTCGGGCCCCTTGGCCGAGCTCGCGAACACGATGCCGTCATAGCCGAAGCGGACCTCCATGATGTTCTTCACGCCCTTGTCGGTGCACTCCTTGACCTCGGCCTCTTTGATCGGCCGCGAGGAGTTGGCGATGTCGATGGTCGCCTCGCCGAGGCCCTGGCAGAACTGCTTGAGGCCGGCAGACGAACCGCCCGACTCCACCACTGGCGTCTTGAACTTGGAGTAGGCCTTGCCGAAATCCTCGGCGACGATCTGCGCGTAAGGCAGCACGGTCGACGATCCGGCAATCTGAAGTTGGTCACGCGCCAGCGCCGGGCCGGCCGTGCAGAGGGCGGCGACGGCGAGCGTCGACGCCACGATACAAATCCTGTTCACGTTGCTCTCCCTTCATTCTGGATGAAGCCTGGGGTGAAGCTTTCGCCGGCTCGGGTTGGATCCGCCGCCAGCTCGCAGGCCACGCTAGTCACCATCGGTCATTGTTTTATGACAGCGATGATTCGACTTTATGACAGTCTATGTATATGGTTTAGAACAGATTTTCAGCACGCGCGTGTGGATAAATTGCCTCCCGCGAGGACCTCGCGAAGGTGCTTCAACCGGGCGCGAGACCTTGGGAACGCAACCGCGACGTTGAAAAACCGCTCCGCGCGCTCGCCCCGTGTCAGCTCGCGGCCGCGCCCCGTTCGGGGCTGTTGGCGCGCGCTTCGGCGAGCATCACCGTGAAGGTCGAGCCCTTGCCGGGCGCCGACGCGATCGCAAGTTCGCCGCGGTGCCGGTTGAGGATGTGCTTGACGATGGCAAGTCCGAGCCCGGTTCCGCCTTTCTCCCGGCTCGCCGCCACATCGACCCGGTAGAAGCGCTCGGTCAGGCGCGGCAGGTGCTCGGGCGCGATCCCCGGGCCGTTGTCGATGACGGCGATCGTGTAGCGGCCCGCCTGACGGCCGAGCGCGGGGATGTGCTTGGCCTCGATCCTGACCGTTCCGCCCTTGGCCCCGTATTTGAAAGCGTTGTGCACCAGGTTCTGCATCACTTGCATGAGCTCGTCGCGGTCGCCGCGCACGATCGCCGGGCGAGCGAACCGTCCCGCCTCGAACTTGAAGCCCATGTCTCGCGCCAGCGGGTCGAGCGTGTCCTTGGCGCTGCCGATCACGTCGTTGAGATCGACGAGGTCGGGCGGCGGAACATGCGCGTTCATCTCGACGCGGCTCAACGACAGCAGCGCATCGATCAGGCGCGTCATGCGCGAGGCCTGCTCGGCCATGATCGGCAAGAACCGGTCGCGCGCGGCGGGATCGCCCTTGGCGCTTCCTTGCAGCGTCTCGATGAAGCCGCGGAGCGAGGCGAGCGGCGTCCTTAGCTCGTGGCTTGCATTGGCGATGAAATCGGCGCGCATCTGGTTGATGCGTTCGATCTCGGTGAGGTCGCGCAGCAGAACGACGATATTGGCCGCGCCGTCATCCTCGCCCCCGCTAACGGGCGCAACGGTCGCCCCCATGCGGCGTCCGACCGGAACGCGTTCGGCATAGGTCACCGTCACGGCGCGGCCGAGACCGGGCGCGGCCGCGACCGCATCGAGGAATTCCGGCGTCCTGATCACCGAGGAGATGTGGCTTCCCTCGCGCAAGGAGGCGAAGAGCGAGCGGGCCTCGGCGTTGGAGAAGAGGACATGTCCGGACGGGCCGAGCAGGATGACGGGATCGGGCAGCGATTCGGCCAGCATCCGCATGGCTACGACCGCCGGCATCGATTGGGATCCGGCTTGGAGCGCGGCCGGCAGCGCCTGATTGGCCTCGTGCCGGGGCAAGAGGACGACCGAGACGACGAAGCTGGCAAAGCCGATCAGGGCGAAGGTCTTGGACAGGCCGGCGATGACAACGAGAGAGGCCATGATGACCCCGACGGCGACGATCAGCCACAACGCCGCCGAGAGCCGCGCCGCGATCTCGCGCAACGGCCGCAACAGCGCTTGCCCGATCCGTCCCAGCGCGCCTGGGGCTACGAAGCGAGAGTCTGCACGATCGCTCAACGTCCTCACCCCGTCCTTGCAATCAATCGTCTCGAGCGGCACATCCGGCACTCTCTGACTCTCGATTATCACGTTTTTACGACGGTTTGATGCGGTTGGTGTCCCTGCCGTCACAAAAAGGCAACCCCGCCCGAGGCCGCCTCGTCTTGATATATGATCGCGCGGGCTTGGGCGAAAGGTTACGCCCGCCAAGCCGCTCCGCCCACGGCGTGTTCAGCGCGCGAGGCCCTTGGCGGCGAGGTCGTTGAGATAGCTCTGCCAGCGAGCAAGGCGGTTCTCGCCAAGCTCGCGCAAATAGGCCCAGACATAGAGCCCGGTATCGTGGCCGTCGTCGAATACGATACGCACCGCGTAGTTGCCGACCGGCTCGAGCCGGGCGATGCCGACGGATTTCTTGCCGGCGACCGTGACCCGTTGTTCGGCGCTATGGCCCTGAACCTCGGCGCTCGGAGAGAGCACGCGCAAGAGCTCGGCCGGCAACGCAAAGTTCTTGCCGTCGTCAAAGGTCACGCTGAGAAGCCGCCGCTCCTTGTCGAGCCTGAGCTCCGTCGGCCATGGCTCGGCCATCGCTTTGCCCTTTCGCTCAGCCGAGGTCGATCGTACCCTCGACCACATGCTTGAGTTTGGTGCCCTCGGCCGTGAGCACCATTTTCATCTTGAGCTTACCCTTGCCGCTCAAGTCCTCCTCGCGGACCAGCTCTTCGATGGCCTGCTGGGAGGTAACCCCCACTTCCTTCAGGTACTTGCGGAGCGACATATTAAAGCGTTGTTCGTCCATGCTCGGTCTCCTATGGCGCCCGGTCCCATGTTATGACAACGCCGAAGCACCTATATTGGCATATTAGAGACGAAATCCATGCCGGTCCCCTCGAGCAAAAGCCGGGCAAAACCGAAGAAAAGAACCGCCGGGAAGATGAAGGCGAAGCGTAGCGTAAAGCGCCGGAGCGCCGCGGCCGCGGCACTCGGCAACCCCCTCTATCGCAAGCGGGTGGTGCGAAGCGCCAAGACCTATCGCCGCAAAGGCAGGGCGCGGCTTCAGCGCGACGACGAGGCGTGAGGATGGCGCCCCTGATCGACCCCTTCGGCCGCCGCATCACCTATTTGCGGGTCTCGGTCACCGACCGCTGCGATTTCCGCTGCGTCTATTGCATGGCCGAAGCCATGACCTTCCTCCCCCGCGAGGATCTGATGACGCTCGAGGAGATCGACCGGCTGGCGAGCGCGTTCATCGCCAAGGGCGTGCGCAAGCTGCGATTGACCGGCGGCGAACCGCTCGTCCGGCGCAACATCATGTGGCTCATCCGCTCGCTCTCGCGCCATCTCGGCACCGGTCTCGATGAGCTGACGCTCACCACCAATGGCAGCCAACTCGCACCGCACGCCGACGCGCTCGCGGAATGCGGCATCGCCCGCATCAACGTGTCGCTCGATTCGCTCGATGCCGCGAAGTTCCGTGCCATCACCCGGCGGGGCGATCTCGCCCAGGTGCTCCGCGGCATCGATGCCGCCGAGCGGGCCGGTCTCAAGATCAAGATTAACATGGTGGCGCTCCGAGACGTGAACGAGAACGAGATCGAAGACGTCATGCGCTGGGCGCATGGCCGCGGCTTCGACCTCACCTTGATCGAGACCATGCCGATGGGCGAGATCGGCGCCGACCGCACGGCGCAGTACCTGCCGCTCTCTCTCGTACGGGCCCGCCTCGGACAACGCTTCACCCTCGACGACGACGCTTACCGTTCCGGCGGCCCGGCCCGCTATGTCAGGGTGCGCGAGACCGGCGGCCGGCTCGGCTTCATCACGCCGCTGACGCATAATTTCTGCGAATCGTGCAACCGCGTGCGCGTTACCTGCACCGGCACTCTCTATATGTGTCTCGGCCAGGAGGACGCCGCCGATCTCAGGACGCCGCTGCGCGCAAGTCCCGACGACGCCCTCCTCAATGAAGCGATCGACGCTGCCATCGCCCGCAAGCCGAAGGGCCATGACTTCGTCATCGGCCGGGAGGAGCGGCCCCATGTAGCGCGGGCGATGTCGGTGACCGGCGGCTGAGGCCGCCGCGCGAGAAGCTTTGTTAAGCAAAGAGCTTACCGCGTTCTTAACTGTTGCCGACCACATTGGCCCCCGGTTCGCCGCGTCCCCGGGCTTGTTCATGTCGTCTTTCGCATCGCTCAAGAAGCATTGGTATTGGGCGGGAGTGCTGGCGCTTGGCGCCGCCGTTGCCGCGGTGGCGCTGGCAGCGCCGGCCAAGATCAGCCGGATCGAGCTGGAGCGCGAAGCATCACTCGCCGCCGCGCGCCTCAATGCCCTAATGCTCCAAGAGCCCGAAACGCTGTCGCAGGCCATCGGCGCTCCGTCCGGCGCGCAAGCCTTCGCCGGCATTCTCGCCAAGGCCGGCTACGGCGATCGCGCGCTCCGCTATGCGCTTTACGATCACAACGGAAGATTGGTTTACACCGGCGGCGTCGGCGCTCTCCCGCTCGAGAAGGACCTTGGCGCGGCGCTCGCCACTCCCGCGCCGGAAGACGCCAAGGTCACGCTCTATGAACGGTCGGACGCCGCGCCGACGAACTTCGCCGCGCTTGCTCTACCGCTTGCGCCCGGCGGCGACCCGCGGGGCACGCTCGTCGTCTATCTCGATCAGACCGACCAGGCGAAGGTTCTCGCCGGTTATTTCGGCTGGGTCACGACCGGCCTACTGCTGCTTCTCGGAGCGGGTATTGCCGTGCTCGCCGTTCTGGGCTGGATGCGGGGCCGCGAGAGCCGCCAGACCAAGGCGCAGCTCCGCTATCTCGAGCAGCACGACGCGCTGACCCGCCTCGCCAATCGCCAAGCCTTCAGCGACAGCCTCAACAAGGCCGTGGCGCGCCTTCATCGCGACTGCGCCAGCATCGCCGTTCTTTGTCTCGACATCGACAACTTCAATAAAATCAACCACGCCGTCGATCACAGCGGCGGCGACCAGGTGCTGCGCGACCTTGGCGCCCGCATTCAGGCGGCACTGCGCGAGGGAGACCTCGTGGGGCGGTCGGGCGGAGACGAGTTCGCTGTCGCCCTCGTCGATATCGCCAATCTTAGCGAAGTCATGAGTTTCATGAATCGATTGGTCGAAATGTTGCGCCGGCCGCTCGTGGTCGCGGGCAAGGAGTTGATCGTGACCGTCAGCGCCGGCGCCGCGCTCGCGCCGGCCGATGGCGAAGACGCCGCCACGCTCTTGCGCCACGCGGCAATTGCCTTGACGCGCGCCAAGCGCGACGGCGGCCAGCGCATGTGCTTCTACGAGGAAAGCATGAACAAGGCACTTCAGCGCCGCCGCATGGTCGAGCATGAATTGCGCCTCGCGCTTGGCCGCGGCGAATTCGAAGTTGTCTACCAGCCCCAATTCGATCTCGCCACCGAGCGTCAGTGCGGCTCCGAGGCGCTGATCCGCTGGCACCATCCCGTGCACGGCAAGATCGCGCCGGCGCATTTTATTGCCGTGGCCGAGGACACGGGGCTGATCGTTCCTCTCGGCGAATGGGTTCTGCGCCGGGCCTGCAACGATGCGGTCAAATGGCCCGAGCCGCTTTTTGTCTCGGTCAATCTGTCGCCGGCACAGTTTCGCGAGGGCGACGTCGCCGCTCTGGTCGCGGGCGTGCTCGAGGAGACGGGACTCGCGCCGCAGCGGCTCGAGCTCGAAATCACCGAGAACCTTCTCATCAACGACACCGAGGAGGTGCTGGCGACGCTCGATCGCCTGCGCCATCTCGGCGTCAACATCGCCATGGACGATTTCGGCACCGGCTATTCGAGCTTGAGCTTTCTCGCGCGCTTTCCCTTCTCCAAGATCAAGATCGACCGGCAGTTCGTCCGCAACATGACCCGCGATCCGGCCATGCGCGCGATCGTCAAGACCGTCATCGCTCTCGGCAAGTCGCTCGACGTCGTCATCACCGCCGAGGGGGTCGAGACCGAAGAGCAGGCGGACATGCTGCGCGAGTTCGGCTGCCCGCAAGTGCAGGGCTTCCTCTACGGCTATCCGGGGCCGGTCGACACGAGCCTCATGGAGCTGAGCGGCAACGTGACGCCGATCGGTGTCGGGCGACACACGGCTTGAGCGTCGCTTACCGTCGCTTGGCGGTCGGACCGAACCACCCGCTCAACGCCCCGTTAAACGGCTGAAACTTGGCTTGGCTCTTGGCCGTGCGGCTCGGTGTCTGGCGAAGAGCGGGCTTGGCCGTTCGGCTGCGCGGGGCGGCGGCCGCCTTTATCGCGGGCGGGGCGGTCTCTTCTTTATTGGTGCTTTCCTTCGCCGGACCCGCCGCCTTCGGCGGGGCATCTTCCTTCGCCGGTTTGTCGGTCGCGGCACCTTCGGTCTCGGACGGCTCGCTTTGGGGAGCTTCAGTCGCCGGCGCTGATTGAGGCTCGGGCGCGGTTTCCTTCGGCTCGGGCGCGGCTTCCTTTGGCGCGGGCGCCGTCTCGATCTTCTCCTCCACCGGTGCCTCCGTGATTGGAGGCTCCGCCTGAGAGGGTTCGGCGTCGGCAGGGTCGGCCGCTCCCGTCTCGGTCGACACCCCGGCGGGCGGGGCCGACGGCAGCGCGGATGTATGCTCGGGCCCCGCGTCCTTCAGCGCCTGGGGCGGCGGCAGGACAATGACTTCGATCGGGGCGATCTCGGGTGGCGTCGCGTGAGGGGGCGCGGGCGTGGGCTCGCTCGGGCCCGGCAAGGTAATCAGCATCGGCAACAGCAAGGCGAGGCCGATGGCATGGAGGATGCCGGCGTAAAGCAGGAACACCGGCACGTCACTTCGTCTCTTCGTCACGGGCAGAGCAGATGCGGAAAAGTTGCAAGTCGCACGCGGCCGACGTCTCGGCCTATCTGAGTCGGCGCGCGCTAGGCAAGCCTTCAGCTCTCCATCACGATGCGCGGCGCGGGCCTCACCTGGCCCTTGCCCTCTTCCAGCGCGGCGACGGCGCGCGCGGCAATCTCGCGGAAAGCGCTTGCCGCAGCCGATGCCGGCGCGGTCGCCACCACCGGGCGCCCCTCATCCGAAGTCGCGCGGATTTCCGGCAGAAGCGGCACTTCGCCGAGGAAAGGCACGCCGAGCCGTTCGGCTTCGCTCCTTGCGCCGCCGTGACCGAAGATGTCGGAGCGCCCGCCGCAATGCGGGCAAACGAAACTGCTCATGTTCTCGACCAGGCCGAGCACCGGCACGTTCACCTTGCGGAACATGTTGAGGCCCTTGCGCGCGTCGATGAGCGCGAGGTCTTGCGGCGTGGAAACGATCACGGCGCCCGCAAGCGGCACCTGCTGCGCCATGGTGAGCTGGGCGTCGCCCGTGCCGGGGGGCATGTCCACCACCAGCACGTCGAGATCGCCCCAGGCCACGTCTTTCAGCATCTGCGACAGCGCCGACATCACCATCGGGCCGCGCCAGATCATCGGCGTCTCCTCATCGACGAGAAGTCCCATCGACATTGCCTTCACGCCGTAAGCCTCCAACGGCGCAAGCTTGTCGCCGACTTGTTGCGGCTGACCTTTGAGCCCGAGCAGGCGCGGCATCGATGGGCCGTAAATGTCGGCGTCGAGGATGCCGATGCGCAAACCCCGCTCCTTCAGCGCGAGCGCCAAATTTGCCGCGACCGTCGACTTGCCGACGCCGCCCTTGCCCGAAGCCACCGCGATGATCTTGGCGACCCCCGGCACGCCGCCTTGACGGTGGCGCGCGTCGCGCGCGGCACCCGGCCGCGCGAAGGGCGAGCCTTGCGGCGCGGATGCTCCTCTGCCGCTTGCGGCCGGCGGCGCGCGATCGGCCGTCAAAGTTACCGTCACGCCGCTGACGCCCGGCACTCCGGCGACGGCCTGTTCGGCTTCCTTCCGCAGCGCCTCGAGCTCGCGCGCGCGGCCCGGATCGACCGAGATGGCAAAATAGACCTTGCCCTGGTTGATCACGATCTCCGACACGAGCCCGTCGGCCACGATATCGGCGCTGGAGCCCGGCGATTTGATCCGCTTCAGCGCTTCGAGCACGCGTATTTTGGTCGGGGCTTCGCTCATGAGCCGTATGTAGTCCGGCTTTGCGCCCGCGCCAAATGGCTTTCGTCAGTCCTCGAACTCGGGGAACAGCCGCGGCAAGGCCTCGATCGTCTTCCAGCCTTCGCCCTCGCTCACGGGCTCGACGCGGAGATCGAAGAAATAGCGGTCGAGCACGGCGGCCCGTTCTTCCGCCAAGGGCGGGCGGCAATAATCCTCTTCCTCCCAGATGGCGGCCCCGTCGCGCCTTTGGCGGGCAGCCTTGAGGGAACGGGACAGCGTCTGACCGAAAGGACGGAGACCGGTGAACTCATCGCGCTGAAGCCGCGCCGACAAGTCCTCCATCAGCTCCTGCCTCGGCACCGCCGAAACGAGATAAAACGCCATCCACCCTCCTTTCGCGTCGTTCGCGGCCCAATGCCGAACGTCAACCCAAAGTAGAAGCTATCCGTTCCGGGGATAAGGGCTCAAGCCGTCGCAACAGGGACACAATTCCGGGGCCTGATCATTTCGGGGCACGCTGCGGCAGCGAGAAAAGCCGTGGTGACGGGCGCGTTTTTGGGTGTGTGTTCAGTTCGAGTAACGCGTAATGCTCCGTTCGGCGTACCGGCCGGGCGCTTCGCCCGGACCGCGTTTCACTCCCGTTGATCTTGCCGTTCGTTGCGGCGCGCCGCGTGTTCGCACCGGCCCGCACGGCCTGATCCGTCTCTCCCTTCAAATCTTCCTTAACCCTGTTCCGGCAATTCTTAGCCGGGCCGAAGCGGGCGCGCCAGCGTCCTCGGCCGAGCGAAATCCGCAAGAAATGGGGGGAACATGAGCGTCGTGGCCGAACGGGAGCCTACGGGGGATCTGAGGGAGATCGAGCTCCGCCGGCATCTTCAGATCATGGCGCGCTCGCTCGAGCGGGCCGAAGCGGGCACGAGCCTCACCATGGTGCTGCGCTCGCCCTCGTCCGATCCCGCCAAGGCGCTGATCGGGCTCAAAGGCGCGCTCCAGCGCGTTGGCCTCGGCGCCCGGGTGATCTTGGCGCAGCTCGATCCCGCCGATGAATTGCGGCGGCTTTTCGCCACCCTCATCGAGCTTTCCCCGCAATCGCACGCCGCCGACCTGATCCGCTGGGCCCGCAATCCGCGCCTGCTCGAAGCGCACGAGCAAGTCATCTATGGCGGGACGATGTGCTGGTCGGGCGACGCCATGCGCCGCGGCCCTGACCGGCGCAATGTCTTGACCCTGTTCGAGGAGAATTCGGCGGACAAAGCCCGGCTCGGCCGGCTTGCCTTCGCCGCCTTGTGGGCCGCGTCCGCGCCGGTGCCCGAGCGCCATCTCACCGGTTCCCTCTCGGTCCGTCCTTTCGGGGCTTGCGAGCAGCGCGTCGAGGCGCCGGTCTCGCTCTCACCGACCGCGCCGGGCCCCCAAGGCTGGCCGCTGATCCGGCACTAGCGTCATTTTTTCGCTATAACTTCGTCGCTGATGGCGGCGAGGCGGCCGCGCCCGCCTCTTCCCTCCGATGGAGTGACCATGCAAACTGCCGTTCGAACTGCTCTTCTCGTCGCCCTTCTCTTAGCGGGAAGCTGCGTTCCGTCTTCTGCTGGCGGTCCGCCCCAGGGACAGGGACCCACTCTCGCCGAGCTGATGAAGCAGCCGGCCAATCGGGCCGCCTGGTACGGCATGTTCGCGGGCGAGACCCCGCCGCCATGGATTGACATCTACGCCAAGACTTTGGACGGACCGCCGACGCCCTCGATTACGGTCGAGGCGAACGGCGAGACCTACACGCTCGGCTTTACCTGCAAGCCCAATGAATGCGGCAACAACCAGCTCTTCGTCCTGTTCTCGGCGAGCGGGGCCAAGGCCTGGAGCTTGCTGCAGACAGGCGACCAGAAAAAGTGGTTCGGCTCGCCCGACAAGAGCGTCCAGGATGCGATCCTGAGCAGTATCGACTAGGGATTCCGCCCTTTCGTCGACGTGGCGCAATTCCATCGCTCATTCTAATCTTGCCCATCCGTCGAGGGAGCAGGCAGGTGAACCGGCGCGAATTTGTCATCACTTCGGCGTCAGCTTGTTTCGCGGCCGCGAGCGCCGGGCTCGCGCGCGCCGCGGCCCCGCCTCACTATCGCTGCGGCACCGCCCCCTCAACGCCGAGCGAGGACATCCAGGCGATCCGCGTGATCGAGGCGCTCAGGGCGCACGGCGTGAGTTTTCGCTACCAGACCGTGATCCCCGTCCGCTTTCATATCATCCATGACGGCGCGCGAGGTTATGTGTCGCATCGCCGGCTGAAAGCGCAAATGGCGCTGCTCAATCGCCTCTATGCCCCGGCCGGGATCGCCTTCACCATCGCCGATGCGAGGCTGCACGAGAACAAGGCCTGGTTCACCCATGAGCCGGGCAGCCGCGCCGAGATCGAGATGAAGACCGAGCTCGGCAAGGACAGCGCGCGTACGCTCAATATCTATACGGCCGCGCCGGAAACCGCACTGTCGGGCTTCGCCACCGTCCCGTGGTCGCTTGCCTCAGCGCCGGAGCGCGACGGCATCGTCATCCACCACGAGAGCCTTCCCGAGCGGACCGGCGCGAACGGCCCCTCGCCCTTCGTGCCCGGCATGGTGGCCGTCCATCAGCTCGGCCATTGGGCGGGCGGGCTCTCTCACGCCATCGAGGACAGCTGCGAGACGCAAGGCGCCTGCATGATCTCATTTGCACCGGAACAGTACGACCGGATCAGGGACCTCGTGGGCTACTATCGTTTTCAATTGAGCCCGCAGGCGAGCCGCTCGGCGCTGCTCGCTCAGATCCGCAAGAGCATCGAGTAGGCCAGAGCAGGTCAGTCGCCGTTGAAGTGGTAGGTCAACCTGCCGCGCACGACCGCAAAGTCGAGATCGTCCTTCAACGCGAACGGCTCGTCCGCGCCCGTGACGAAATTGTGCGTGTCGCTGCCGAAATTGTAATAGAGGCCCTCGACGCCGAGGCTGAGACTGGGCCCCACGCGGTACTCGATACCGCCGCCGCCGACGAATCCCGTGTCGGTGTTGCCGACCTTGAAGCCGAATGGCCCGTCATCGGCCGAGACCACGGCGAAATTCGTATTGGTGTCGATGAAGGCGACGCCCGCGGTGCCGTAGAACAGCCAGTTCGGGGTGGCCCAGCCGGCGCGGCCGCGGACGCTCGCCAGATAATCGATATTGTCGGCGAAGGCGATGTCGCCCTCGATGCCGAGGAGGAGGCCGCCCGATTGAAAGTTGTAGCCGCCATGCACGCCGCCGATGAACGCGGTGCTGTTCGAAAACCGGAGAGACAAATCCTGTTCCGCGCTCAGGTCCCGGATGCTGAGGTCGTTGGGATCGAAGGCGGCGCCGGCATTGCCCCCGAAATAGAAGCCCTGCCAAGTGGGGGGCTGCTGAACGACGATCGGCTGCGCGGGAGCGATCGGGGTGAGGTCGGTGGCGTTGGCGAAACCGGGCGCGAGCAGCAAAGCGCTCGCCACGCCCAAAGCCGTGAGCATTCCCGCCGCCTGTCGCATCGCTGTCTCCCTCAAAAAGCGCATCGCGCGGCGCAACCGGCCCTGGTCGCGCCGCCTCGTCAGTGAGCGAACATTGTCGTCGAGTAATGGAGCGAAACTTCGACCCCGGACGCCATAAAGTCGCCCCGGATGCGGCAGGCACGGCCGGCGGCGACGCGACCTCTAGCGGTTCTTGTCGACCTCGATGTCGATGCCCTTGTCCTTGGTGATCTCGCCCGAGAATCCCGGCACGTCGATCTTCAGGACCTGCCGATGCTGCCGCTCATAAAGCAGATAGCCGAGCACCCCGAGCCCGACCAGGGCCGCCCCGAGCAAGAAGGCGAGCATCGGGTTTTTCATGGCATTTTCTCCTTTGTTGCGGTCTGTCGATCGGTGCGCTGAGTACAGCCTTTTGGGCTCATGTCATTATTTGTTCAGGTTCCGCTTGACGGGGGTCAAGCCCGAGGCTCAGGATCGTCGCAGAATAATGAAAAGCGGTTCAGTTCAAGGGAGAACGCCATGCTCCACCAAGTCATCGAAACGCTCAACGCGCGGGTTGCGCTCCGCAATCGCTACGACAACTTTATCGGGGGCAAGTGGGTTCCGCCGGTCGACGGTCAGTATTTCGACAATATCAGCCCCATCACCGGCAAGACCGTCTGCCAGGTGGCGCGGTCCCAGGCCGCCGATATCGAGCTTGCGCTCGACGCCGCCCACAAGGCGAAGGATGCGTGGGGCAGCGCCGCGCCGGCCAAGCGCGCCGAAATCCTCAACAAGATCGCCGACCGCATGGAAGAGAACCTCAAGGTCCTCGCCGCGGTCGAGACCATCGACAACGGCAAGCCGATCCGCGAGACCACCTTCGCCGATATCCCCCTCGCCATCGATCATTTCCGCTATTTCGCCGCCTGCGTCCGTGCGCAGGAGGGCGCCCTTTCGGAGATCGACCACGACACGGTCGCCTATCACTTCCACGAGCCTCTCGGCGTGGTCGGCCAGATCATCCCGTGGAACTTCCCCATCCTGATGGCGGCGTGGAAGCTTGCGCCCGCTCTCGGCGCCGGCAATTGCGTGGTGCTGAAGCCGGCCGAGCAGACGCCGATGGGCATCATGGTGCTGATGGACGTGATCGGCGACATCCTGCCGCCGGGCGTCCTCAACGTCGTCAACGGCTTCGGCGTCGAGGCCGGCAAGCCGCTGGCGCAGAACAAGCGCATCTCCAAGGTTGCCTTCACCGGTGAGACCACGACCGGGCGTCTCATCATGCAGTATGCATCGGAGAACCTGATCCCGGTCACGCTCGAACTCGGCGGGAAGTCGCCGAACATCTTCTTCGCCGATGTGATGGAAGCCGACGACGATTTCTTCGACAAGTCGCTCGAAGGCTTCACCATGTTCGCGCTGAATCAGGGCGAGGTCTGCACCTGCCCGTCGCGGGCGCTGGTGCAAGAATCGATCTACGACAAGTTCATCGAGAGAGCGGTCGCGCGCGTGAACAAGATCAAGCAGGGCAATCCGCTCGAGCCTTCGACCATGGTCGGCGCCCAAGCCTCCAACGATCAGCTCGAGAAGATCCTCTCCTATGTCGATATCGGCAAGAAGGAAGGCGCCAAGCTTTTGACCGGTGGCGAGCGGCTTGCCATGAACGGCGATTTCGCCGACGGCTATTACATGAAGCCCACGGTGTTCGCGGGCCACAACAAGATGCGCATCTTCCAGGAGGAGATCTTTGGCCCAGTCCTGTCGGTGACCACCTTCAAGGACGACGACGAGGCCATGGCGATTGCCAACGACACGCTTTACGGCCTCGGCGCCGGCATCTGGACCCGCAACATCAACCGCGCCTACCGTTTCGGCCGCGGGCTCCAGGCGGGCCGGGTGTGGACCAATTGCTACCACCTCTATCCGGCGCATGCGGCCTTCGGCGGTTATAAGAAGTCGGGCATCGGGCGCGAGACCCACAAAATGATGCTCGACCATTATCAGCAGACCAAGAACATGCTGGTGAGCTATAGTCCGAAGGCGATGGGCTTCTTCTAAGCCGATAGGGCGAACGTCATTCCTGCGCAAGCGGGATCCAGTAACCCGTCCTTGGCGGAGGCGTACTGGATCACCCGGTCAGACCGGGCGACGACGAATGGATGACCATGGTTGAACGCGTGCTCGCCACCGATGCGACGCTGAGCCTGCTCGAGCGCTTGCGCGCCAAGCACGGGCCTCTGATGTTCCATCAATCAGGCGGCTGCTGCGACGGCTCGGCGCCGATGTGCTACCCCGAGCTCGAATTCCGCGTCGGCGGCAACGACGTGAAGCTCGGCGAGATCGGCGGCGTCCCCTTCTATATGGACGCCGACCAGTTCGATTACTGGAAGCACACCCAGCTCATCATCGACGTCGTTCCCGGGCGCGGCCACGGCTTCTCGGTGGAGGCGCCCGAGGGCGTGCGCTTCCTCACGCGGAGCCGCGTCTTCACCGACGAGGAGGTGGACGCGCTCGCCGCCGCGTCGAGCTAGCGCCGCCTGCGCTTCGGCGCCGCGCCGTCGAGATGCCTCTCGAGCAGGCGTGCGTTGCGGCGGTTGGCCTTGAAGGCGAAATCGAACACATCGCCGATGAGCGGGATGGCGCCGACGGCGAAATCGGTGGCGACATTGCCGAGCATGCGCGCAAGCGTCAGCTTCGATGCCCCGGTCTGCCAGGCGTGATGGACGATGAGGAGCGCAAGCGCGGTTCCCGCCACGTCGCCGAAACCCGGGACGAATCCCAGCACCGAATCCCACCCGAAGCGGATGCGCGTTCCCGGAATGGAAAAATTGTCGTCGAGCATGCGGGCGAGCCAGCGCACCTGCGCGAGCCGCTCCTCATGGCTCATCCCGGCGCCGGCCTCGCGCAGGCCCGCGGCGGCAGCGGTGCCGCCCGCCCACGCTCGCTCCCCGGCCCGGCCCAAGAGTCCGGCTTGAGTGCTCATTGCCATTCGCGCCTCGCTTCACGCTGCGTGGCGCATATGGGGGCTCGCGAACCGTCATCAAGAGTGCGCTTGGCGCAGCCTCAGCGGGCGCGGCCGCGGCGCGCGCTTGCTTGCTTGCGCGCGACCTTGGTCACGTTGTCGAGAATGGATTTCGCGATCTCATGCTCGCTCATCACCACGATGTCGGCGCCGTGGCGCTTGAGGTGGACGATCTCCTCCTCGGAATGAGCCCGCGCGATAATCGGCAGCGTCGCGTTGATGGCCCGGGCCTGCTGCACCGCCTGGCCGCCTTCGAAACCGTCGGGGATGGCCACGAGCAGGCAGCGCGCGGCGCTCAAATTCGCCGCCGCGATGGTCTCGGGGTCGGCCGCATTGCCCGCAAGCGCGGCGATGCCGCGTGCCTTCAGCGCGGCGACCTCGTCCTCGTCGTCTTCGATAACGAAGAGAGGATCCTTGCCCTTGCCCAACGCCTGACTGATGAAACGGCCGACCCTGCCATGGCCGATGAGAACGATATGCCCTTCGAGCTTGGTCGGCGCGACCGGTTCGCGCGGACCGGCCGCGCTCTCAGGCGCCGGAACCGGCTCGCGCCGTTTCGTCTCAGGGCGCACAAGCAGCCGGTCGAGCGCCGTGAACAAGAACGGATTGAGCAGGATCGAGATGATCGCGACGATCAGGATCAAATCCCGCCCCTGCTCCGGCAGCAGGGTGAGATAGACGCCGAGATTGGCGAGGATGAACGAGAATTCGCCGATCTGCGCCAGCGACACCGAAATTGTGAGCGCGGTCGAATTGGAGTAGCCGAAGGCGCGCACCAGCGCGTAAGCCGCGAGCGACTTGCCGACGACGACGATGAACACGGTCGCCAGCACCAGCACCGGCTCGCGGACGACGATCATGGGATCGGCCAGCATGCCGACCGAAACGAAGAACAACACGGCGAAGGCGTCGCGCAAAGGCAGGGTTTCGGTTGCGGCCTGCTGGCTCAGCTTGGACTCGCTCAAGATCATGCCGGCGAAGAACGCGCCGAGCGCGAAGGACACCCCGAACAGCGTCGCGGCTGCGAAGGCCGTGCCGAGCGCGATGGCAAGCACCGACAGGCGGAACAGCTCGCGCGAGCCGGAATGCGCCATCTCATGCAGGATCCAGGGAATGACCCGCTTGCCGACGATGAGCATGATGGCGGCGAAGGCCGCGATCTTGGCCCCGGTCAGGCCGAGCGCAAGCGCGATTTCCATGGCGCCCGCTTTTGCGCCCGTCCCGGCGGTCGCCCCGGCAACGACCGGCAGCAGCACAAGCGCCAGCACCATGGCGATGTCCTCGACGATCAGCCACCCCACGGCGATCCGCCCGCGCTCGGTCTCGATCAGGCGCCGCTCCTGCATGGCGCGCAGCAGAACGACGGTGCTCGCCACCGAAAGCGCAAGTCCGAACACGAGTCCCGCCCCGAGCGGCCAGCCGAGCCACAGGCCGAGGCCCGCGCCGAGCAGCGTCGCGCACAGAATCTGGGCGAGAGCGCCCGGAACGGCGATCTTCCTGACCGAGAGAAGATCCTCGAGAGAGAAGTGCAGCCCGACGCCGAACATCAGGAGAATGACGCCGATCTCGGCCAGTTCATTGGCGATATTCTGGTCGGCGACGAAGCCCGGCGTGAACGGCCCGATGGCGATGCCGGCGAGGAGATAGCCGACGAGCGGCGGGAGTTTCAGCCGATGGGCCACGGCCGCGAACGCCCAAGCGAGCGTCAGCGCGGCGACGATCGTCGTGATGAGCGGCGTGTAATGCGGCATGCGATCGGCTCGGACTTAAGTGGTTACCGGACTGACACGGGGAAACGGCTCGGCAGCCTCTGCGGGCTGGTCGGTCACCGTTGCGGCGGCGGGCACGGTGTCGAGCATCGATTTCGCAATCTCGTGCTCGCCCATTACCACGATATCGGCGCCATGCCGTTTGAGGTGGTCGATCTCCTCCTCGAAATGCGCTCTGGCAACGATGAGGAGATGCGGATTCATGGTGCGGGCCTGCTGCACCACTTGGCCGCCCTCGAATGCATCGGGGATGGCCACGAACAGGCAGCGCGCCGCGTTCAAATTCGCCGCCCCGATCACCTCGGGGTCGGCCGCGTTGCCGGTGATCGCCTCGACGCCGGTTTGCCGCAAGGCGGCGACTCGTTCTTCGTTGTCCTCGATGATGAAGACGGGAATCCTCCGTTCCATCAGCGCCGCACTGATAAAGCCGCCGACCCGGCCATGGCCGACGAGCACCACATGGTCCGTGAGCGCGGTCGGAGGCACGGGCTCGCGCATTTTCGTCTCGTCCGCCTTCTGCGCCGGTGCCGCTTCGACCGGCGGCTTCTCGCGCCGCGCGGCGTAGACATCGAGCACGGCGAACAGCAGCGGATTGAGCAGGATGCTGATGATGGCGCCGGCCAGGATGAGGTCGCGCGCCTCGGCGGGGATGAGAGCGAATTCGAGGCTGCGATTGGCCAAGATGAAGGAGAACTCGCCGATCTGCGCCAGCGAGGCGGAGATCATGAGCGCGACCGGGGCCGTGTGCCCGAACAGGCGCACGACGCCGTACGCGGCGGCCGACTTGCCGACCACGATGATGAGAACGGTGGCGAGCAGCGCCAGCGGCGCGTTCGCTACGATCGTCGGGTTGAACAACATGCCGACCGAGACGAAGAACAGGACCGCGAAGGCGTCGCGCAGCGGAAGCGATTCGGTCGCGGCCTGCTGGCTAAGGGCCGACTCGCTCAAGATCATGCCGGCGAAAAAGGCGCCGAGCGCAAGCGAGATGCCGAAGAGTTCGGCCGCGGCGTAGGCGACCCCGAGGGCGATGGCGAGGACCGCAAGGCGAAACAGCTCGCGGCTCCCGGTGTGCGCGACGTAGTGCAGGATCGCCGGGATCAGCTTCTTGCCGACAATCAGCATGACGGCGACGAAAATGCCGAACTTGCCCAGGACCGTGGTGACCGAGGCGAGGATCTCCGCGGATTTTGGTGCCGTCTCCATCCCTTGAAACAGCGCGGCGAGCCCCGGCAGGAGCACCAGCACCAGGATCATGGCGATGTCCTGCACGATCAGCCAGCCGACGGTGATCCGCCCGCGTTCGGTTTCGAGCAGCCGCCGCTCCTGCAACACCCTGAGCACCACCACGGTGCTCGCCACCGCAAGCGCGATGCCGAAAATAATGCCGGCGCCGAGCGACCAGCCGAGCCACCAGCCGACGCCCATGCCGAGCGGCACGGCGATCAGCCCCTGCGCCGCCGCGCCCGGAACGGCGATGGCGCGCACCGACAAGAGATCCTTTGGCGAAAAGTGCAAGCCAACGCCGAACATCAGGAGAATGACGCCGATCTCCGCGAGCTGATTGGCGATGTTCTGGTCGGCGACGAATCCCGGCGTGAACGGTCCGATAACGATCCCGGCGACCAGATAGCCGACGAGCGGCGGCATCTTGAGGCGATGAGCGGCGACGCCGAGGCTGAAGGCGAGCACAAGACCGAGCGCGATCGTGGCGACGAGTGGCGGGGCATGCGGCATGAGGTCGACCCTCGGAGAGGCGCTCCGGCGCCTCGGGCATTCACCAAGCGTAACCTGACAACGAACGGCGAGACGGGCAACCCTCTCCGCGCGCAAAATCAGCAAACGGCACACGCCGACGCTGGCCTTGCTTGGCCCGCCATGCTTTAATGCCGCTTGTGCGTGCGTTCGATTACAGAGCTCCCGCCGAGCTTTATGCCAGCGCGAGCAAAACCGGAAAGCGGCCGATGCGCTATACGCGCTTCAAGAACGCCGCCGAAGCGATCAAATACGCCGTCGAGGAACTGCCGCCCGAGCTTCTCATCGGCAGCACGCTCGAGGTCAACGAGGAGCGGTTCGACGGCTACGGCATTCGCGCCCTTTACGACAACGCGAACTATCCGCTGAGGCGGCGAAAAACGGGCTGAAAATCTCGCTTTTTTGCCGCCATTCGCGACGTTTTCCCCCGCTCTGTTGCCAATTTGCACAACTCCCGCCGGCCTCTTGATGTTAAGCCTAGGGAGCTTGCCTAGAGCCCATCCTGACCTTCGGGGGAAGGTCCATTGTGAAACACGCTCGCGTCTTAGCGTTCTGCGCCTGTCTTGGAGCCTCGAGCCCCGCTCTTGCGGCCGATCTCGGTTACGCCGAACCGGCGCAACCGGCCGACAAATGGCAGTTCAGCCTCACCCCCTATGCCTGGATGATCAACGTCAATGGCAACGCCACCGCGCTCGGCAATACCGTCGATATCAATGACAGCTTCTTCCAGATCGTCGAAAAGAGCGACTCGCTCCTGGCCTGGATGAGCTATTTCGAGGCCCGCAAGGGCAAGCTCGCGCTGTTCACCGATCTCGTCTGGATGGATCTCGGCTTCCCCGGCAGCATCGATGTGCGCCGCACTCCCTTTGCCCGGTTTCCGCAAGTGGCGGTGAGCGTCAAAGGTCACGCCCAGCTCGACTACCGATCGACGATTGTCCAATCGGGCGTCGCCTATGAGGTGGCGCGCTGGCAGAACGCGCCGGCGAGCTTCACTGCCGTCGATGTGGTCGGCAGCGCGCGCTATTGGAATCAGGACCTCAGCCTCTCGCTCAATTTGACCGGTACGCTCGACGTCGATCTCGAACGTCTCGGCCTCAAGTTCAACCGCTCGCGTCAGGTCGCGGTCGCGCGCAGCGGTGACCTCGAATGGGTGGATCCCGTGGTTGGCCTCCGCATAAGGCGCCAGATCGCGCCGGACAAGAACTTGCGCCTCGAAGGCGATATCGGCGGTTTCGGTGCCGGCAGCGAATTCTCCTGGCAGGCCGTCGCCGTCTACAGTTTCCAGACCCAGTGTTTGGGCATGCCGCTGCGCGCCGATCTCGGTTATCGCGCCCTTTACGTCGATTTCAGCGAGAACGGCCGCTTTGGAGAGAACGGCATCAACCTCGTCCAGCATGGGCCATTGATGGGTGTCACCTTCAACTGGTAGTGCGTCGTTCGTTTTGAACATTGAGTGTTGGAGGTAACCATGAAGTTGCTAAGGGCGGCACTGAAGGCCGCGGTTGTTGTTGTTCTCTCGCTTTTGTTCATTGACGCCGCGAAGACCGGCCCCGCCGAGATCCAGAGCGACGCCGGCGTGATTTCCATGGTCGCCACGGTCCAGGCGATCGACGTGACCAACCAGATCGTCACCGTGGTCGGTCCGAACAACAACTGGGTCGAGGTCAAGGTCAAGCCCGAGCATATCAAGCTGATCAAGCTGAAAGAGCGGATCACCATCAGCTACGCCGATGAAGTGGCGGTGGGGTTGCGCAAGCTCGATAGGGCGCCAGCCGCCGATTCCTTTGCGCAGGATGAAGAGGCCGGCATGAGCATGAATGCGCCGACCGTCACCGAGCAGGATTGGGTGGAAGCGACGCCGCAGGGCGCCACCGACCTCACCACGATCGAGATCACCGACACCGTCGCCGCCATCGACCGCAACCAGCGCACCATCACCTTCGCCGGAACCGGGGGCAAGACGCGCACGATCGCCATCGGTCCTGCCGTTCAGGGCTTCAACATGATCGAGGTGGGCGATGACGTGGCGCTGCTCGTGACCCGCGCCGTGGCCATCGACGTCAAGCCGGCTTAAAGCGCGCCGCGACCATCGAAGACGCGCGGAAGGCCTCGTGCGCCGCCTCTATCGCGCGTTGCCGGCGTTATTCGTCACCGCGTAGCCGAACTCTCCGGCCGAGGCCGTGAGCCAGCGCCAGAAGCTCGCCGAAACGCTGCGGAAGATGGCGAGATCGTAGCTCGGCGCATCGTCGACCTGCCAGATCTGCACGCCCATGAGCGAGATCGTGCTGGTCGCGGCGTTTCCCGGCTGGAACGCGCGCGGATGGAGGTCGATCGGCAGACCTTTGGCAAGGACGGCGCGCGCGCTCGGTCCGCTTATGCGCAACACCGTCCGGCCGCCGCTCTGATCGGAGATCGAGGCGAGCCCGCGTAAGCGCTCGCCGAGCTCGCGCGCGAGCGTCTCGCCGGCAAAGGTTTCCGACACGGCCAGCCATTGCCCGGGCCCGTAGCCGATAAAGCTGGCCGACCGCCCGTGCACGGCGCGCGAGCCGTCTGGAAGCTCGACCCCGTAGGCCGACGCGACCGCCCGTTTCAGCGCTTCCGCCTCGCCCTTGCGCGCCGCGACGGTGGCAAGACCGAGCCCGGTTCGCTCTGCGATCGCGACACCCGGCTCGCCGCCTTTCTTGCCGAACCGGCCGGGAATGGCGAGGCCCATAAGCCCGGAGGACGGGTTGAGGCTGCTTCTAGGCACGGAGACGCTCTCCTTCCGGATCGATGAAGCAGGGCGGACGCACCTCGACCAGCGTTTCGCCGCCACGCACGGGATCGTAGGCGCGCACGATCTCGCCAAGCCGCTCGGGCCCACGGGCAAGGAGGCCGAGCCCGAGCCAATGGCCGAGCGAAGGCGAGAACGCGATCGAGGTGACGTAGCCATGATCGTTGCGCGCGTTCGCCTCTTTGTCCTTGGGGATGAGATGGGCGCCGGCGCGGATGCGATCCTCGCGGCCGAGGGGCTTCAAGCCGACGAGCGTCGGCCGCGCCGGATCGGTCAGCGCTTCGCGCCCCGCCATGAACCGGCCGATGAAATCCTTCTTGGTGGAGAGCATCTTGCCGAAGCCGAGATCGTGCGCCGTGGTCTGGCCGTTGAGCTCGGCGCCCGCGGGGTGCCCCTTCTCGATGCGGAGCACGCCGAGCGCCTCGGTCCCGTAAGGCGCAAGCCCGAACGGCGCGCCCGCTTCCATGATGGCGCGGACGAGCGCGTCGCCGAACCGCGCCGGAACGCCGATCTCGTAAGCAAGCTCGCCGGAAAAAGACAGGCGGTAGACCCGCGCCCGGATGCCGCCCGCCACGCTCACCGCGCCGCAGGCAAGATAGGGAAAGGCCGCGTTGGAGAGGTCGTGCTCGGTATCGACGACGCCTTTCAGCACCTCGCGCGCGCGCGGACCGGCGATGGCGAATTGCGCCCATTGCTCGGTGACCGAAACCGTCTGCACGTCGAGCTCGGGCCACAACGCCTGCTGGCAGAACTCGAGATGCTGCATGACCTTGACCGCGTTCGCGGTGGTCGTGGTCATGAAATAATGGTCCTCGGCGAGCCGCGCGGTGGTGCCGTCGTCGAGCACGAATCCGTCTTCGCGCAACATGAGCCCGTAACGCGCCTTCCCCACCGGCAAGGTCGAGAAGGTGTTGGCATAAACGCGATCGAGAAACGTTCCGGCGTCCTTGCCCTGCACGTCGATCTTGCCGAGCGTGGAGACATCGCACACCCCCGCCTGACTGCGGACGGTCGCCACTTCGCGGTTGACCGAGGCCTGCGGTTCCTCGCCGGATTTCGGATAGTAGAGCGCGCGCAGCCAGGGACCGGTCTCGACGAACACGGCGCCCTGCTCCTCGGCCCAGCGATGCGACGGCGCAAGCCGGGCGGGGCGGAAATCGCCTCCGCGGTGATGGCCGGCAAAGGCGCTGATGGCGATCGGCGTGTAGGGCGGACGGAAGGTGGTGGTGCCGACCGCGCCGATATAGCGCCCGGTGGCGGCGGCAAGGACCGCGGCACCATTGGCGTTGCCGGTCTTGCCCTGGTCGGTCGCCATGCCGAGCGTGGTATAGCGCTTGAGATGCTCGGGGATGCGGAAACCCTCGCGCGCGGCGAGCTTCACGTCGGAGACCGCGACGTCGTTCTGGAAATCGACGAAGGCCTTGCCCCTGCCCTTCTCGACCTGCCACAGGGGGGTCGTCGCGGCGGTTGGCGCGGCAACGGAGGAACGCGAAGGCGAAGCGGCGAAGCCGCACTCCGATGCAGCTTTGGCCCCGGCCGCGTCGCCCTCGGCGAGACAGGCCTCTAGCCCGTACGTGCCCTTGGCCGCGCCGGCGACGCTCAATCCCGGCGGCAGCGTTCCCGGGACGAGTGCCGCGAGCGCCTCGTTCCATTGCGGCTTGCCGTTGAGATGGGTGGTGAGGTGAATCGCGGGGTTCCAGCCGCCGGAGACGGCGATGAGGTCGCAGGCGAAACTTGCGCGGCCGCCGCTCCCCTCGCCGATCTCGACGCCTTTGACGCCGTGGCGCCCGCGCACGCGCTCGATCGCCGCGTTGGCGAAGTAGCGGGCGCCTGCCGCCTCGGCCGCCTCTTGCGCGGCGCGCGAGGCGGTCCGCCGCCCATCGACCACGGCCGCGACCTCGATTCCCGCCTCGGCGAGGTCGGACGCGGTGCGGAACGCATCGTCATTGTCGGCGAAGACGACGGCGCGGCGTCCCGGCGCCACACCGAAGCGATTGACATAAGCCCGCACGGCGCCGGCCAGCATCACGCCGGGCCGGTCGTTGTCGCCGAACACGATCGGTCGCTCGATGGCGCCGGCGCAAACCACCGCGCGCTTGGCCACGATGCGCCACAGCCGCTGGCGCGGCTCGTGCGCCGGGGGCAGCGGGACGTGATCGTTGACCCGTTCGAGCGCGGCGTAGGTGCCGCCGTCATAGACGCCCTGCACCGTGGTGCGCCGCAAGATGCGGCATTCGGGCAGCGCTTCGAGCTCGGCCTCGACCGTCGCGACGAAGTCGCGCGCGGGCGCGCCGTCGATGTCGTGGCGCTCGGAGAGCAGCGTTCCGCCGAGACGGAAATCTTCTTCGCACAGGATCACCCGTGCGCCCGAGCGGGCCGCCGCACGTGCGGCCGCAAGACCGGCGGGTCCCGAACCAATCACGAGCACGTCGCAGAAGGCGTAAGCCTTCTCG
>DATEMT010000219.1:0-9638 GCA_035275445.1 Methyloceanibacter sp.
CCCTCTGCCGAGGCGCGTGCGCTGGCTTTGGCGGCCGTTGCCGACCAGGCCGCCCCGTTCGACACGTTGCGTCCAATCGAGGCTGCCGCCACCCGCGAGTGAGCCGCGCCCCAGGCCGATGCGCGGCGCGCATTTTCTGCCGAGGCACGTGCGAGAATGCGGCCATTGACCGCGGTCCATTTCCAAGCCGCCGAAAGCGTCCGCCGGAGACTGACACCGGTGGTCCGCGCGGCAAGCGTACCCCATGCCCAAGCGGCGCTGCCGGCGTAGAGCGAATTTCGCCAAAGAATGCGGGCGAGCGCGTTTGCACGTCTTGCGGTTCTCACGAGCCAATACAGCGTTGCGGCGGCAAGCGCCCGCGATGACGCTGCGATAAAGGACCACGCGATCGCGGCATGCACGCGCGTAGACGCCCAGGCGGCGGACGATGTGCGAGTGAGAAGCGCGGCTAGCGCGCGAGACTGCGCCGCGAGCCAAACCAAGGACGCAACGAGCCACGCCCGCGACAGACGAGCGAAGGCGAGTGCGCGCGGCCGCAGCCAGTCAAGGCAAGCGACAATGGTATTGCGAATGGTCGTGTAAACGAAAACGGCCGCTCTCGCGGTGAACACCGCCACGCGGCGCGAGAAGCGCAACGCAAGCAGTGACACCCGCCGCAGGAACCGCATCAGGCCCCGGCGCGCGAGGTCGAGCCGGTAGATCAACTCCTGGAGCATGACCCGGCGAGCGTGGCGCTTTTCCGATAGCTGGTAGTGGGCGAGCCATCTCTCATGCTGGCTGAGGTCGTCGGCCACAGCCGCCATGAGCGACTTCGACCCGGCAATTTCGGCTTCCGCGGCCGCGATCGGGTCGAGATTTTGGACGGCAATCGTCACCGGGCGTGCTCCCCCAAACGAGGCGCGGGTGATAAGCGATGCCTGCCAGCGCCTGGACGGTCTTGGGCCGCGGCAAACGGCGTTTTCCCCCGTCGAAATGCCGCATTCAAGTCTAGTCCCGATTTCCTAACGCGGAGTTGTGCGCTGGCGTTCCCCACCGAAATTTTGTCTCCGGCGCGACCCCTCCGTGGCACACTTCCGCAAGTGATTCGCCGGCAAATTGGCCGCGAGGCAGGGGAAAGGCCTTATGCGCAGCGTTCGCATCATCGGCATCGATCCGGGCCTCAGGCGCACCGGCTGGGGGGTCGTGGATGCCGACCGCGGCAGCCTCCGCTTCGTCGCCTGCGGATCGGTCGTCTCCGACGAGACAGAGAGCTTGGGCGCCCGACTGCGGCAGATTTTCGACGGCCTGACGCGCGTGCTGGCCGAGCTTGCGCCGCTCGAGGCCGCCATTGAGCAGACCTTCGTCAATCGCGACGCCGCGGCCACGCTGAAGCTCGGCCAGGCGCGGGGGATCGCGCTCTTGGTGCCCGCGCTCTCGGGGCTCGCCATCGCCGAATACGCCCCGACCGCGGTGAAGAAGACCGTGGTCGGCAACGGCCATGGCGACAAGACGCAGATCCGCGCCATGGTGCGCTGCCTCTTGCCGCGGGCAACCTTCGACAGCGCGGATTCGGCCGATGCGCTCGCCATCGCCATCACCCATGCCCATTCCCGCTCCTGGCGCCGCCTCGAGGCTGCGCTTGCGCATGAGGGAGCGGCGTGATGATCGGCAAGCTCACCGGCATCCTCGATTCGGCGTCGGTCAACGCGGTCATCGTCGATGCGGGCGGGGTGGGTTACGAGGTGACGATTGGCGCCCGGACGTTCGCCGCGCTGCCGCCGCCGGGCGAGGTCGTGACGCTCGCCATCGACACCCATGTGCGGGAGGACGAGATCAGGCTCTACGGATTCGCCACGGAGCATGAGCGGGCCTGGTTCAGGGCGCTGCAAGCGGTGCAAGGCGTTGGCGCCAAGATCGCGCTCGCCGTGCTGGGAACGCTTTCGGCGGCGGACCTTGCCAACGCCGTCGCGCTACAGGACAAGGGCCAGGTCGCGCGCGCGCCGGGCGTCGGTCCGAAGGTCGCCGCGCGGATCGTTGCCGAACTCAAGGACAAAATGCCGTCGCTCGCGCCGGCGCTGAGGCCCGGCCGCGGCGTCGCGCCCATCGCGGTTCTGCCCGAAGGGCTCGCCGCGCGCGACGCCGTATCGGCGCTCACAAATCTCGGCTACGCCCATGGCGAAGCCGCAGCCGCGATCACGGCCGCGATCGGCAAGGCCGGGCGCGAGGCCCGCGCCGAGGAGCTGATCCGCCTCGGGCTCAGGGAACTCGCCTCATGAGCGAGAGGATGCTCCAGGCGGTGCGGCGCGACGAAGACGGCGGCGAAACCTCGCTCCGCCCGCAGACGCTCGCCGAGTTCATCGGCCAGGCCAAAGTCTGCTCCAACCTCAAAGTGTTCATCGAGGCCGCCCGCACCCGCCGCGAGGCGCTCGACCATGTCCTGTTCGCCGGGCCGCCCGGCCTCGGCAAGACCACGCTCGCCCAGATCGTGGCGCGCGAGCTCGGCGTCAATTTCCGCGCGACCTCGGGTCCGGTCATCGCCAAAGCGGGCGACCTCGCCGCACTTCTCACCAATCTCGAGGACCGCGACGTCCTCTTCATCGACGAAATCCACCGGCTCAATCCCGCGGTCGAGGAAATCCTCTATCCGGCGATGGAGGATTTCCAACTCGACCTCATCATCGGCGAGGGGCCGGCGGCGCGCTCGGTCAGGATCGACCTCGCGCGCTTCACGCTGATCGGCGCCACCACCCGCACAGGCCTTCTCACCACGCCGCTCCGGGAGCGGTTCGGCATTCCGATCCGGCTCGACTTCTATGGCGTGGAGGAATTGGAAGAGATCGTGCGGCGCGGCGCTCGCCTGCTCGGGCTTTCGCTCGCGCGCGAAGGCGCGCATGAGATCGCGCGCCGGGCGCGGGGAACGCCGCGGGTCGCGGGCAGGTTGCTCCGTCGCGTGCGGGACTTCGCCTCGGTCGAAGGATCATCCACGGTCGATGCGAAACTTGCCGACAACGCGCTGCTCCAGCTCGAAGTTGACGCCAAAGGGCTCGATGCGCTCGACCACCGCTATCTCGGACTGATCGCGGTCAATTACGGCGGCGGCCCGGTCGGGATCGAGACGATCGCGGCCGGCCTGTCGGAGCCGCGCGACGCGATCGAGGAAATCATCGAGCCCTATCTGTTGCAGCAGGGCTTCATCGCCCGCACGCCGCGGGGCAGGGTGCTGACGGCGCAGGCCTTCGCTCATCTCGGACTGTCGCAACCGGCGCAATCCGTGTCGCAGTACCCCTTGTTCAACGGTTCCGAAGAATGACGCAAGCCTTTGGCGAACACCCATCCCTCCCCGTGACGGGGAGGGTGGCCGACAGCTTGATGTCGGCCGGGTGGGGTGTCAGCATCGAATCCCTCCACCCGGCGCGTCGGCCGACTCGGCTGCGCCGAGATCGGGCCGCGCCGCCCTCCCCACGTTGGGGGAGGGAGGGTTTCACGAGATGAGCAAAGTGTCCAAACACGCGGCAAGCGACGAGGACAGATGGCCCGACATTGCCGGCCGCATCGAGGGCGAGACCCATGTCCTCCCGGTGCGCGTCTATTTCGAGGACACCGATTGCGCCGGCGTCGTCTATCACGCCAACTTCCTCAAATTCTTCGAGCGGGCACGCTCCGATTTCGTCAGGCTGCTCGGCATCGACGCGACGGGGCTGGCCGATCCTGCGGCAGGCGAGCCCTCGGTGTTCGTCGTGCGCCGGGTCGAGATCGACTATTTCAAGCCCGGGCGCATGGACGACCTGCTCGAAATCGTCACCACCTGCGCCGAGATCGGCAGCGCGAGCCTTCTCCTTCAGCAGGACGCGACGCGCGACGGGACGCTGCTGGTCCGCGCCCGGGTGACCGTCGTTCTCGTGTCGCGGGCGGGCAAGCCGCAGCGGTTGGGGGCGCTTATCCGCGAGGCGCTTCAACGATTCGTTAACCATCCGCGTGAAACCTAGGGCGTGCCGGTAAAGCGTCGCTTTGCTTCGGCCGTAGCGCGCCGCGCGACGAGGGAAACGGGACCAAGTTTCGTCATTGGCTCGCAATTGGCCGCGGGGCTTAGAAGGCGCCGCCGTCGAGGTTCTGCGGCGAAGCTGCAGGCCCGAGCGTCCGCCTCCTGGCCGTCGGCCAGAGGCGATTTTGGTGTTCATGCCACGAGGCCGTCATGACTCCGACCGATGCCGTCGTCGATCTCTCGATCCTCGAGCTGTTCAAGAACGCGCATATCGTCGTCAAAATCGTCATGCTCGGCCTGCTCGCCGCTTCGGTCTGGAGTTGGGCGATCATCCTCGAGAAGCTGTTCCTCTACGCGCGCACGAAAAAAGAGACCGACAAGTTCGAGCAGGTGTTCTGGTCGGGGCAATCGCTCGACGAGCTCTACGAGGCGCTGTCGCAGCGACGGAATGCCGGCATGGCTGCCGTGTTCGTGGCGGCGATGCGCGAGTGGAAGCGCTCCAGCGAGCGCGAGGGAAGCGAGCGAAGCTTCCGCCCGATGCCGGGCGTCCAGCACAGGGTCGAGAAGGTCATGGACGTGACCATCTCGCGCGAAGTGGACCGGCTCGAACGGCGGCTGACGTTCCTTGCGACGGTCGGATCGACCGCGCCCTTCGTCGGCCTGTTCGGCACGGTGTGGGGCATCATGACGAGCTTCCAGGCGATCGCGCAGAGCAAGAACACGAGCCTCGCGGTCGTAGCCCCCGGCATCGCCGAAGCTTTGTTTGCCACCGCGCTCGGCCTGCTCGCGGCGATACCTGCAGTCATTTTCTACAACAAGTTCAAAAGCGACGTGGCGCGCCAAAGTGCGCGACTCGAGAGCTTCGCCGATGAGTTCAGCGCGATTCTGTCGCGGCAAATCGACAAGACCAGCTAATGGAGCCTTGAGACATGGGTGCAACAATTCGAGCCGACAGCACAGCCCACAACCGCCGCGCACGGCGCACGCATGCCGAGCCGATGAGCGAGATCAACGTCACGCCGATGGTGGACGTGATGCTCGTGCTCCTCATCATCTTCATGGTGACGGCGCCGCTGCTCACGGTCGGCGTCGATGTCGATGCCAAGACGACATTGCCCAAAATCGATCTGCCGAAGACCGAAGCGGGCGCGGTCGAGCCAGAGAAGGCGCCATTGAGCGTCACCCTTGATCCGCAAGGAAAGATCTTCCTTCAGAACGCCGAGATCAGCTTCGACAATCTCATCCCCAAGCTCACGGCGATCCGCGATGCAGGCGGCGGCAGCAAGATCTGGGTGCGCGGCGACAAGGACACCGCTTACGGAAACGTCGCCAAGGTTCTCGCGCGGATCGGGCAAGCGGGTTTTCCCGTGACCATCGTCACCGATCAGATGGATCAGCGCTAAGGGAGCGTGCGGCAAGCTGGTCATGAGCAGAAGCACGGCCATATCGGCGGCGCTCCATTCGGCGATCCTGTTCTTCGCGCTCGTCGCCTTTCCGCCGGCGAGGATCGACCCTGCGCCGCTGATCGCCATTCCCGTCGATCTCGCCGCGCCCTCCGAAGTGACCAAGATCAAGGCAGGCAGCAAGGACGCCAAGGACGACGCGGTGCTCGCGGGCAAGCCCAAAGAGAAAAAGCCCGAGGCCGTGAAAGAGGTGAAGGCGGAGCCAGAAGCCGAGCTTCCGCCTTCGCCCAAGGCCGAGACGCCGAAGGAGACACCGAAAGAGACGCCGAAGCAGGCGGCGAAGAAGCCCGAGCCGAAACCGGCGAAGCCGAAGCAGGCGTCCGCGCCGAAAAAGCCGAGCCCCGCCAAGAAGCCCATGTCCGAAACCGATCGGATCGCCGCCCTGCTCAACAAAGTTCCCGATGCGGCGGATGAGCCTGCTCCCGTGCTTCCCTCCGAAGACGCGCCGGCCAAGGTGCGGGGACAGTCGAACGGCGCGGAAGCTTCGATGTCAGTCAACGAGATCGACGCGCTCAGAGCCCGGATCGCCCAGTGCTGGAGCCCGCCGCCGGGAGGGCTCGGCGCCGAGCAGATCGTGGTCAAGCTCCGTCTCAAGCTCAACGAAGACGGAACCCTTGTCGGCTATCCTTCGGTCGCCAATAGCGGTTCGTCGCCGTTCTTCCAGGCCGCTGCCGACAGCGCCGTGCGCGCGGTCTATCAGTGCCAGCCTTACGCGCTGCCGAGCGATAAATATGCAGAGTGGCGCGACATGATCCTCAATTTCGACCCAAGCGACATGTATCGCGCCGGCTAGCAGAGACAAGCCATGATCCTAACCGCTCACTCACCCCTCGGCCGCCTCGTCTCGCGCCTCGCCGCGATCGTGCTTGCGATCGCATCTCTTGCGCCCGCACCCGCACGCGCCGTGGTCGAGCTCAACATCACCCAAGGCACGATCCAGCCGCTGCCGATCGCCATCGCCGACTTTGTCGGCGATGGATCGGTGGACCCCGCGGTCGCGCGCGAGATTTCCGGCGTGGTGGCGAACGACCTCAAATCCTCGGGGCTGTTCCTTCCGATCGACCGGGCCGCGTTCATCGAGGAAGGGCTCGGCCCCGATCGCATGCCGCGCTTCGAGGATTGGCGCGTGGTCAACGCGCAGGCCTTGGCCGTGGGCCGCATCGGCGCGAGCGAGGGCAAGCTCAAGGCCGAGTTCCGCCTGTGGGACGTGTTTGCAGGGAAGCAACTCGCGGGCGAGCAGTTCTTTGCCAGGCCCAAGGATGCGCGCCGCGTCGGCCATATCATCGCCGACGCCATCTACGAGCGGATCACCGGCGAGAAGGGTTATTTCGACACCCGCATCGTGTTCGTGGACGAGTCCGGCCCGAAGAACAAGCGCATGAAGCGCCTCGCCATCATGGATCAGGACGGCTCCAATGTCAGGCTGCTCACCACGGGGCAGAATCTCGTGCTGACGCCGCGCTTCAGTCCTTCGACCCAGGAAATCACCTACACTTCCTTCGAGGGCGACACGCCGAAGGTCTATCTGCTCAATATCGAGACGGGGCAGAAGGAGGTCGTGGGCGCGTTCCCGGGCATGACGTTTGCGCCGCGCTTCTCGCCCGACGGCCAGCGCATCGTCATGAGCCTCGAGCGGGACGGCGACACCAATCTGTTCGTGATGGATTTGCGCAGCCGGCGCACGATGCAGCTCACCAACGACAATGCTATCGACACGGCGCCGTGCTACTCGCCCGACGGGCGCCAGATCGTGTTCGAGAGCGATCGGGAAGGGTCGCGCCAGCTTTACGTGATGGGCGCCGACGGCTCGAGCCCGCGCCGAATCAGCCAGAGCCGGGGAAGCTACTCGACGCCGGTTTGGTCGCCGCGCGGCGACCTGATCGCATTCACCAAAATGAGCGGGGGGCAATTCCTGATCGGCGTGATGCGGCCCGACGGGTCGGGCGAGCGGATTCTGACCGAGGGATTCCACAATGAGGGCCCGACCTGGGCGCCGAACGGCAGAGTGCTGATGTTCTTCCGAGAGCAGCCGGGTGCGGCGGGCGGTCCACGGCTCTTCACCATCGATCTCACCGGCTACAACGAGCGGCAGGTGGCTACGCCCGCTTTCGGCTCCGATCCCGCCTGGTCGCCGATCGTCAACTAACCGTTCTGCTCCGAAAATGGAACATTCCCAGGCCGTTGTGGCCGATCCCTCGCGTGCCGTTACGCTTTATTAAGCATAAGCCATCACCTTGTTAACTAAGCTTGATTTGGCCTCTTTTCGAGGCTAGCTGGAGGCGAGGGAACATCGGATTTGGCGTGGCATTTTGGCACCAATCGGCCGGAAAACGGTCATTGGCCCAGAGTCCGTTCTTGATCTGCACACCTCACGCCGGTACATGCAAAGACGGCTATTGCCGTTTTAACCAAAGGAGAGAAGACCATGCAGGGTTTGAAGGGCGCCATCATCGTCGCCATGATCGTGACGACCGGCATCGTGCTTGCGGGCTGCGTGGGACACCACGAGAAAGCCGTCGTTGCTGAGCCTCTGAAGCTCGGCTAGACGACACTTTGGTCGAGCAGGGTGTTCGCGTCTAACGCTTGGCCGATTCGCGCCGGAAGCGCTTAGCTTCCGAGTCGCAGAAATTAAGGATGCCGGGAGGCTGCTCGCAGGGAGTAGCGGCCTCCCAGGCATCCTTTGTTTATTGGGGTTCATTCCCGCCCGATCCGGTCCAATCGCGCCGGAGCTAGGACATCGTTAAGGACTTCCATTTTAGGATTTCCTTAAAATTCGACGGGTGGGAGTAACCAGTTCATGCGTTCGAGTACCTTGTTTCGGCGCGCCGGCAAAATCGCTGGCGTCGTCGCATTGGCTTTTCTGATGGCGGCGTGTTCGCGTCAGGCACAGCCAAAGCAATACGGCCTCGGCGGAGAGGGGCCGGCAACCCCGGGTTCGGAGCGGGATTTCGCCGTCAATGTCGGCGATGTGGTCCGCTTCGAGGTCGACAGCGCATCGCTCACCGGCGAGGCGCAAGGGATCCTCGCCAGCCAGGCCAATTGGCTCAGCCAGTATCCGCAATACCGGGTCACGATCGAAGGCCACGCCGATGAGCGCGGCACGCGCGAGTACAATCTCGCGCTCGGGGCGAAGCGGGCCATGGCGGTGAGGAGCTACCTCGCGAGCCACGGCATCGGCGGAAACCGCGTCAAGACCGTCTCCTTCGGCAAGGAGCGCCCGGTCGCGGTTTGCGACGATATCTCGTGCTGGTCGCAGAACCGCCGCGCTCAGACCGTGCTGAACAGCGCTGCCGTCGCCGGCAACTACTAGGGGCCGGGGCGGGGCGCCGGCCCCGACTTGTGCTTTTGCGGCAGGAGGCGCAAAAAAGGCGCCTCCTGACATGAGCACCATGCCCATTTCACCGTCCGAGTCGCGAAGGCTTTTCGCCCTTCTCGCGCCGTTTCCGCATGCAGCGCTCGCCGTTTCGGGCGGGCCTGACAGCTTGGCCCTCATGCAGCTTGCGGCGCGCTGGCGCGAGGCGCGCGAGGACGGCCCAAAGCTCAGCGTTCTCACCATCGATCACGGGCTTCGCGCGAACTCGCGCGCGGAGGCTGAAGAGGTCGGACGCCTGGCATCGGCGCTCGGCCTGCCACATGCGATCTTGACGTGGGAGAAAGCCGAGCAGCCCCCGGCGAGCTTGCAGGCAAGGGCGCGAACCGCGCGCTACGATCTCATGGCGTCCTATTGCCACGCCCATGGCATTCCCGCGCTCGTCACCGCTCATACCCAGGACGATCAGGCCGAGACTTTTCTCATGCGGCTCGCGCGCGGCAGCGGCCTCGACGGCCTCGCCGCGATTCCGGAGAAGGGCGTATGGGCCGGCATCGGCATCTTGCGGCCTTTGCTCGATGTGCCGAAGGCGCGGCTTATCGCAACGCTCGATGCGGCTGGACTTTCTTATGCGATCGACCCGAGCAACGCCGATCCCCACTTCGAGCGCGCGCGTCTGCGTGCGCGCGCAAATGCGCTCGAAGCGTTCGGACTGTCGCCGGAAGCGCTCGCGCTTTCGGCTCGCCGCTTGCGGCGGGCGCGCGAGGCGCTCGATGAAGCGTCGCGCGATTTCTTCGCCCGCCACGGCGCGGTGAGCGCGGCGGGCTATGCCACGCTCGATCGCGAGGCGTTCGCCTCGGCGCCACAAGAGATCGCGCTCCGCGCGCTCACGCAAGTGATCGCC
>DATEMT010000220.1:0-7085 GCA_035275445.1 Methyloceanibacter sp.
ATGGTCCCGATGTTGCAATGCGGCTTCGTCCGCTGGAATTTTTCCTTAGCCATGCTGGCTCTCCATCCTTCAACACAAAGTCGAACTCATCCGAGCGCCTCGTTGGAGGCG
Source organism: Methyloceanibacter sp. (assembly GCA_035275445.1). Classification (GTDB taxonomy): domain Bacteria; phylum Pseudomonadota; class Alphaproteobacteria; order Rhizobiales; family Methyloligellaceae; genus Methyloceanibacter. The sequence continues at coordinate 112 of DATEMT010000220.1, forward strand.
CCATGACCGATTAGGCGAATTTCGCCTTGACCTCCTCGGCGACGCCTTGCGGCGCCTGCGCGTAATGATCGAACTGCATCGTGAACTGGGCGCGGCCCTGGCTCATCGATCGCAGGTTGTTCACGTAGCCGAACATATTGGCGAGCGGCACCATGGCGCTGATCACCGAGGCGTTGCCGCGCGTCTCCTGGCCGCGCACCTGCCCGCGCCGGCTGGTCAGATCGCCGATGATGCCGCCTACATAATCATCCGGCGTCACCACCTCAACCTTCATGATCGGCTCGAGCAGCTTCGGCCCCGCTTTCAACGCGCCTTCGCGGAAGGCGGCGCGGGAGGCGATCTCAAACGCCATCACGCTCGAATCGACGTCGTGATAGGCGCCGTCCGTCAGCGTGACCTTGACGTCGAGCATGGGGAAGCCGGCGAGCACGCCCGCTTCGACGACGCTCTGCACGCCTTTCGACACGCCCGGGATATATTCCTTCGGCACGTTGCCGCCGACGACCTTGTTCACGAACTCGTAGCCCTTGCCTTGCTCGTTCGGCTCGATCGTCATCTTGACGCGTGCGAACTGGCCCGAGCCGCCGGTCTGCTTCTTGTGGGTGTAATCGACGTTGGCGGTCTTCGACACGGTCTCGCGGAACGCCACTTGCGGCGCGCCGACATTGGCTTCGACCTTGAACTCGCGCCGCATGCGGTCGACGATGATGTCGAGATGAAGCTCGCCCATGCCCTTGATGATGGTCTGGCCGGATTCATGATCGACCGAGACGCGGAAGGAGGGATCCTCCTGGGCGAGGCGGTTGAGCGCGACGCCGAGCTTCTCCTGGTCGCCCTTGGTCTTGGGCTCGACCGCGACCTCGATGACGGGCTCGGGAAACTCCATGCGCTCGAGAATGATCGGCTTGGCCGGCTCGCACAGCGTGTCGCCGGTGGTCACGTCCTTGAGGCCGGCGAGCGCGACGATGTCGCCGGTATAGGCCTCCTTGATGTCCTCGCGGTGGTTGGCATGCATGAGCAGCATGCGCCCGATGCGCTCTTTCTTGTCTTTCACCGTATTGAGCAGCGTCGAGCCGGACTCGACCTTGCCGGAATAGATGCGGGCGAAGGTGAGCGAGCCCACGAACGGGTCGTTCATGATCTTGAAGGCGAGCATCGACAACGGCGCATCGTCGCGCGGTTCGCGTGTCGCTTCCTCGCCGGTTTTGACGTCGATGCCGTTGACCGGCGGCACGTCGAGCGGGGACGGGAGATAATCGACCACCGCATCGAGCAGCGGCTGCACGCCCTTGTTCTTGAAGGCCGAGCCGCACAGGATCGGCACGAAACGGCTGCTCACCGTGCCCTTGCGGATCAGCGCCTTGAGCTCGGCTTCGGCCGGCTCCTTGCCTTCGAGATAGGCTTCGGTTGCGGCCTCATCGAGTTCGACCGCCTGCTCGACCAGCAGCTCGCGATATTTCTTCGCCTGATCGAGCAGATCGGCGGGAACCTCTTCTTCGTGGAAATTGGCGCCGAGGGACTCGTCGTCCCACCTCACCGCCTTCATGCGAATCAAGTCGATGATACCGGTGAAGCTCGACTCGACGCCGAGCGGGAGCTGAAGCACGATCGGATTGGCGCCGAGGCGCTCCTTCACCATTTGCACCGAGATGAAGAAATCGGCGCCGATCTTGTCCATCTTGTTGACGAAGATCATGCGCGGCACGCCGTATTTGTCGGCCTGGCGCCACACCGTCTCGGTCTGCGGCTCGACACCCTGGTTGGCGTCGAGCAGTGCGACCGCGCCGTCGAGCACGCGCAAGGAGCGCTCGACCTCGATGGTGAAGTCGACGTGGCCCGGCGTGTCGATGATGTTGATGCGCTTGTCGTTCCAATAGGCCGTGGTCGCGGCCGAAGTGATGGTGATGCCGCGCTCCTGCTCCTGCTCCATCCAGTCCATGGTAGCAGCGCCGTCGTGCACCTCGCCGATCTTGTGGCTCTTGCCCGTGTAATAGAGGATCCGCTCGGTGGTCGTGGTCTTGCCGGCGTCGATATGCGCCATGATCCCGATATTGCGGTAATCCTCGAGGGGGGTAGCTCGCGGCATCGTCTGCTCCGTTACCAGCGGTAATGCGAGAAGGCGCGGTTGGCGTCCGCCATGCGGTGCGTGTCTTCGCGCTTCTTGACCGCGGTTCCGCGGTTGTTGGCGGCATCGAGCAGCTCGCCCGAGAGCCGCTCGACCATCGTGTTCTCGTTGCGGTCGCGCGCGGCGGAGATGATCCAGCGGATGGCGAGAGCCTGCCGTCGGTCGGTGCGTACCTCGACGGGGACCTGATACGTGGCGCCGCCGACGCGCCGCGACCTCACCTCGAGCGCGGGCATGACGTTGCGAAGCGCCTCGTGGAACAACTCGACGGGATTCTGCTTCGACTTCTTCTCCATCTGGCTCAGCGCGCCATACACGATCCGCTCGGCCGCGGACTTCTTGCCCTCCTTCATGATGCTGTTCATGAATTTGGTGATGACGATGTCCCCGAATTTGGGATCGGGGATCACCTCGCGCTTATCTGCTTTACGCCGCCTCGACATTTCGTCTGGTCCGTTTCCTGAATGCAAAACGACCCGCTATTTGGGTCGTTTGGCTCCGTATTTCGAGCGCCTTTGCCGGCGGTCGGCGACGCCTTGGGTGTCAAGCACGCCGCGAATGATGTGGTAGCGCACGCCGGGAAGGTCTTTCACGCGCCCGCCCCTGATCAGTACGACCGAGTGCTCCTGGAGATTGTGGCCCTCGCCCGGGATGTAGCTGGTGACTTCGAGCTGATTGGTCAGGCGCACGCGCGCGACCTTGCGGAGCGCCGAGTTCGGCTTCTTTGGCGTGGTGGTGTAGACGCGCGTACAGACCCCCCGCTTCTGCGGGCAGGCCTGCATGGCCGGCACCTTGTTCCGCTTGACCGGCATGCGGCGCGGCTTGCGGATCAACTGTTGTATCGTCGGCATCGATAAGCCTTCGTCCGATCATCCAAGCGGGCGGAGCCCGCATCGTTCAAATGTGGGCGCTCGCCCGAAACCATCCCAAGCGTGGGCAAAGCCCATGTAACCTAAAGCCGAAGCGCGGGGACAAAGTCCCTTCACCTTCGGCCAGTTAGCGCAGAGGACCTTGGAGGGAAAAACCCCCAAGATCGTGACCCCGATATGATCTCGGTTAGTCCGGCAGCGTCTAACCCGCGCCCTAGGGCAACCTGAACTTGGGCTACCGCCTGCCGCGTAAGTGCGCGCGTTGTAACAGGCCGATTCTTCCATCGTCAAGGGTGAAACGCGCAGCTTTTCGCCAAATTTGCCCGAGCGGCGTCCCTACCATGCGCCGCGCCCAAGTCCCGCGGCGAGATAGGACCACAGCGTGGGATGCGACCAAAGTTTGGAGGGCAAATCGACCGCGATCGGGGCAAGCTTGCCCGAAACTGCGTCCTCGCCCGCGCGCGCAAGAAGCGGGAGCCCGGCCGCCAGTTGCAGGTAGGGATAGGTCGAGAAATTATCTTGGCGCTCAGGCACGATCCTCGCCTGGTAGAGGATCGCGCCCGTGTCGATGCCGCTGTCGATGAGGTGGACAGTCACCCCGCAATTGGCTTCGTCCCCTCTCGCGCGGGCCCAATAGGCGCCGTGCACGCCTCGATATTTCGGAGTGATTCCAGCATGATAGTTTACGAGAGGCGCGTTCGCCGCGCGGCGCGTCGCATCTTCGATAAGCCGCGTTCCCATCACCAGCACGACCGAAGGCCTCCGCTCCTGCAAATAGGCGCGGGCGGCTTCGCCGTTGACATCGCCCAGTCGCAGAACCTCGGTCGGGATCGGGCCGCTAGCGAGGCCGGACACCCGCTTGATCGCTTCGATCCGGGCGCCCGAGCAAAGGCGCTGGAGGCGCTGAAAGGCCATGAACGCGGCCTGACCCGCCGCGAACGAGACGCCCTTCCGCCGCGCGCGTCCTCGCAACAGGTCCAAACGCGACACCGGCGCATCGATGACGGTGACAAGCCCCGGATAGCGCGGCGCCAGATAGTTTGCGGCGATCCTTCCGAATTCGCCCTCGCATGTGAGAAGGATGGCGCGATTCATTCCGTGCTCATTGAAGAACGCGTTCGGCGACTTCCGACATGTTCAAGGAGCGCATGCCGAAGCGGTCGCGGAGGATCGCGTACCGATCGAGAATTTGCCGCAGAAACAAGAGGTTGGCCTCAGGGTCGGCGCCGAAATTATGCGGATGCCACCACAGATGAAAGAGCGTGTTGGTCTTGGCGGCCGCCGTCATCTGCCCTGCGATGCGCTCCAACTGGAAGCGCTCGTGCCAGGCGCCGCGAACCGGTCGCAAGAAGCGGCTCGCCTTCACATCGATCATGCCCTCGACCTCTTCGGGCTTCGCGACTTGCGCGCCGGCCACGGGCAAGAACGTGTCGGCGAGCCGCACCGCCCGTTTCGGCAAGGTCTGCTCGGCATCGGGACAGGCGCGATTGAACCAGACGCGGGGATTGCCGCGGAACGCGATCAGCCCGCGTTCGCGCGCGATGCGGAGAGCATCGGTGCAGACTTGGTTGCGCGGGAAGACGATGCTCTTCAGCGTCACGCCATTGCGCGCCGCCATCGCCTTCGCTCCGTCGAGGTCGGCGGCGAAGGCTTCTCCCGTGCCCCCCTCCTCCAAGCAATAGAAATGCGACAGCGTGTGCGTGCCGATCTCCTGCCGCTCGCATTGCTTGATCTTCTGCACGAGCGACTGTCCGAAGGAATAAGGATCGGCGCTCTCATCCTTGCCGATCGAGGAAAAGTCGTAAGGCGATAGCCGAGGATCGGCATAGCGCGGCAGAAGCTGCGGCCGCGCTGCCATCAACTCGTCCTTGGAGCCGCAAAAGACGAATCCGACGGTTGCCCAGGTCGCGCCGACGCCGCGCTCGGCAAACAGGTCGAGCATCTTGGGAATGGCCTTGCGGCCGCCGAGGATGTTGCGCCCGTATTGGGCGAGCGAACGCTTGTCGCGGACCCCCCAATAGAGCTCGAAATCGAGCGAGATGACGAGCGCGCCGAATTCCACCTGACGGCACCTTCGGTCCCCGGCCGGCGCTCGCCCGCCGGGGACCTTGCAATGCTAGCCGGCAACGTCCTGCTGCTCGACCGTTTCCTCGATGCGGGTTTCGCCGGCCGCCCGTTGCCGTTCCTCGAGGATGAGTTCGTCGCGGTGGCTCGCGATCCGGTTCAGGCGGCTCAACGTGCCGCCGGTTCCGGCCGGGATAAGCCGCCCGACGATCACGTTCTCCTTGAGGCCCTCGAGCGCATCGGACTTACCGTTGACGGCGGCGTCGGTGAGCACGCGGGTCGTCTCCTGGAACGAGGCGGCCGAGATGAACGAGCGGGTCTGGAGCGAGGCCTTGGTGATGCCGAGCAGCACGGGCTGGCCGGTGGCGGGCTTGCCGCCCGCCGCCTCGACCACCGCATTGGCGTCCTCCAAGTCGATCCGGTCCACCTGCTCGCCCTTGAGGAACTCGGTGGTGCCGGAATCGTCAATCTCGATCTTCTGCAGCATCTGCCGGACGATCACCTCGATATGCTTGTCGTTGATGGTGACGCCCTGCAGCCGGTAGACCTCCTGAATCTCGTTCACCAGGTAATTGGCGAGCTCCTCGACGCCCTTGATGGCAAGGATGTCGTGCGGCGCGGGGTGGCCGTCGAGCAGGTATTCGCCCTTCTCGATGCGGTCGCCATCCTGCACGGCGAGATGCCTGCCCTTCGGGATCAGATACTCGACCGGCTCCTGGCCGTCCTCCGGCGTGATGGTGATGCGCCGCTTGTTCTTGTAGTCGCGGCCAAGCTGCACCGTGCCCGAGATCTCGGCGATGATGGCATGGTCCTTGGGCCGCCGCGCCTCGAACAGCTCGGCGACGCGCGGCAGACCGCCGGTGATGTCGCGGGTCTTGGCGCTCTCGGTCGGAATACGGGCGAGCACGTCGCCGGCCATGACCTGATGGCCGGGCTCCACCGACAGGATGGCATCGACGGGCAGGAGGTAGCGGGCCTCGCCGCCGCGCGCGAGCTTGCCGATTTTGCCCTTCTTGTCCTTGATCACCATCGCCGGCCTGAGATCGGCGCCGCGCGGCGATGCGCGCCAGTCGATGATCACGCTGTTGGTGATGCCGGTCGATTCGTCGCGCCGCTCGCTGACCGATACGCCCTCGACCAGATCCTCGAAGTCGACCGTGCCCTCGATTTCCGTGAGCACCGGGCGGGTATAGGGATCCCACTCGGCGAGCCTGTCGCCGCGCTTGACCCTCACGCCGTCATCGACGCGGAGATGCGTGCCGTAAAGCAGGCGGTGCACGGCGCGCTCGGTTCCGTCCTCGTCCAGCACGACGACGGCCGTGTTGCGGCCCATGACCATGAGCCGGCCTTGCGAATCGGTGACCACGTTGCGCTGCTTGATCTTCACCGTGCCGTCGAAATTCGACTCCAACGACGACTGATCGACGACCTTGGCCGACGCCACGCCGCCGAGATGGAACGTACGCATGGTGAGCTGCGTGCCGGGCTCGCCGATCGACTGCGCGGCGATGACGCCCACAGCCTCGCCGAGATTGACCGGCGTGCCGCGAGCGAGATCGCGTCCGTAGCACTTGGCGCAGACGCCGTTTCGGGTGTCGCAGGTCAGCACCGAGCGGATGCGGACCTCCTGCACGCGCGCCTCCTCCAGCGCATCGACCTCTTCCTCCTCGATCAACTCGCCGGCCTTGATGACCACCTTGCCGGTCGAGGGGTTCTTGATGTTCTCGGCGGCGGTGCGTCCGAGCACGCGCTGGCCGAGTGACACCGTGACCTCGCCCGCCTCGAGAATGGCGCGCGCGGTGATGCCGTTCTTGGTGCCGCAATCCTCTTCGGTGATGATGCAGTCCTGCGCCACGTCAACCAGACGCCGGGTGAGATAGCCCGAGTTGGCCGTCTTCAGCGCGGTGTCGGCCAGG
>DATEMT010000221.1:0-4944 GCA_035275445.1 Methyloceanibacter sp.
CTCTTGCTGCTTGCGCTGTGGGGCGCGGCGGAGGGGCCTGTGCTCCGCCATCTCATCTATCGCGACATGCCGGCCTCGGTGCTCGAGCGCTCCGATGCCGAGCGGTCGCTCGATCTGTCAGTGATCAATTCCATCGCGGAAGGTCTGAAGAAGCTCAGCCCCGAGCAATATCAGGTCATCCGCAAAGCCCGTTACGGCTTCATCACCACTGACGAAGCCCGTGAGGTTCTGGCGCAAAACGGTGTCGTGCTCGGCTCGGCGCCGGAGCGCTACATGCTGGTTGCCGCCGACGACCTCGTCTACAACGAGTGGCTGAGCCGCGTCGCCGTCTCGGTCCTGTGCCTCCTGCTGGCGGTGGCCGGTTTCGTGTGGGCCTACCGGCGGATCACCCCGCAGCTCCGTACCCGCAACATCGTCGAAGGCGTGATGCGAGCGGGCTTGTTCGTGGCATCGACGGTGGCGGTGCTGACGACCATCGGCATCGTGCTGTCAGTGTTGTTCGAGACGCTGCATTTCTTCAGCATGGTCTCGCCCTTCGATTTCTTCTTCGGCACGGTCTGGGACCCGCGGTTTTCTTCGGCCGGCAGCGAGGCGGCGGGCGGGCAGTTCGGCCTCTTGCCGCTGTTGTGGGGCACGATTTTCATCTCGCTCGTGGCCCTTCTCGTCGCCGTCCCGGTCGGTCTTTTCGCGGCGATCTACATGTCGGAATATGCGAGCCCCAAGGTCCGGGCGACGGCCAAACCGGTCCTGGAGATCCTCGCCGGCATTCCCACCATCGTCTATGGCCTGTTCGCGCTCGTGACCTTCGGGCCGTTTCTCCGCGAAATGGGCGCGACGATCGGTCTCGATATCTCGGCCAATAGCGTGCTCACCGCCGGCATCGTCATGGGGGTCATGATCATCCCCTATGTGTCGTCCCTGTCGGACGACATCATCAGCGCGGTTCCGCGCGCGTTGCGCGAAGGCTCCTACGGGCTCGGCGCGACGCAATCGGAGACCATCAAGAAAGTCGTTCTGCCGGCAGCGCTGCCCGGGATCGTGGGCGCCGTTCTTCTCGCTGCCTCCCGCGCCGTCGGCGAAACCATGATCGTCGTGCTCGCCGCCGGCATCGCCGCCAACTTGACGCTCAATCCGCTCGAACCGGTGACGACCATCACCGTCAAGATCGTCAGCCAGTTGACCGGCGACCTCGAATTCAACAGCCCGCAGACGCTGGTCGCCTTCGCACTCGGGCTGACCCTGTTCGTCATCACCTTGATCCTCAACATCTACGCCCTCTACATCGTGCGCAAATACCGGGAGCAGTACGAGTGACCGACATCGCGGCATCGAGCTTGCCCGTCTTCGCCACGAAGGCCGAGATCTCCAAGCGGCTGCGCCAGCGCCACGCCGCGGAGCGGCGCTTCCGCGCCTACGGCATCGCGGCGCTGCTGTTCGGCCTGATCTTTCTCGTCGTGCTGTTCACCTCGATCATCGGCAAGGGATGGACGGCGTTCCTACAGACCTCGGTTCACATACCGATCTACTTCGACCCGGCCGAAATCAATCCGTCCGGCAACCGCGCCGATCGCGACGAACTGTTCCGCGCCGACTATTCCAAGCTCGCGCGCGACGCCTTGTTCAAGGCTCTGGGCGTCGGCGCCGACGACAAACCGGCGCGCCGCGCCGCCGGATCCTTGCTGTCGCGCGGGGTCGATCTCCAGTTGCGCGACGCGGTGCTTGCCGATCCTTCGCTGATCGGGCAGACGCGCGACGAATGGCTCCTCGTCAGCGACAATGTCGACGCCTTTATGAAGGGCTCCATCGACCGCGACGCACCGCCGGACCGCCGCCCGCTCTCGGACCAGCAAATCACCTGGATCGATCAGCTTACCGCCAAGGACATGATCGCCAAGCGCTTCAATACCGGGCTGTTCATCAACGGCGCATCGAGCGTTCCGGAAACCGCCGGCCTCGGCGTCGCCCTGATCGGCTCCGCCTATATGATGCTGATCGTCGTATTGCTGTCGGTCCCGCTCGGCGTTGCGGCCGCGGTCTATCTCGAAGAGTTTGCGCCGAAGAGCAAATGGTCGGACATCATCGAAGTGAACATCAATAATCTGGCGGCGGTGCCGTCCATCGTCTTCGGCCTGCTCGGTCTTGCCATCTTCATCGGTTTCATGGGGCTGCCCCGCTCCGCCTCGCTGGTCGGCGGCCTGGTGTTGAGCCTGATGACGCTGCCCACGATCATCATCGCGACGCGGGCGGCGATAAAATCGGTTCCGCCTTCGATCCGCGAAGCGGCGCTCGGCGTCGGCGCATCGAAAATGCAGGTCATCACCCATCACATCGTACCGCTCACCGTGCCGGGAATTCTCACCGGCATGATCATCGGCCTCGTCCGCGCCATCGGCGAAACCGCGCCGCTCTTGATGATCGGCATGGTCGCCTTCGTGGTGGACTACCCCAAGACGCCGCTGTCGCCGGCGACGGCGCTTCCGGTGCAGATCTATATGTGGGCCACGGCGGCCGAGCGCGGCTTCATCGAGCGCACGGCGGGCGCTACGATCGTCCTGCTCTTGTTCCTGGTTGTGATGAACAGCGTGGCCGTCTATCTCAGACAGAAGTTCGAGCGCAAATGGTGATGGGAGTCAAAGTCATGGAGGCTAATGTGGAGGCTCGCCCGACCGTTCGCGTGCCCGCTCCAACGCTCGAGGCGGAGTCCGCGCCGGAAGCGCGCGAACTGAAGCTGAGCGCGACCGATGTGAACCTTTGGTATGGTCAGAAGCAAGCGCTGTTCGACGTCAATCTCAACATATTCGACCGTTCGGTGACGGCGCTGATCGGACCGTCCGGCTGCGGCAAGTCGACCTTTTTGCGCTGCCTCAATCGCATGAACGACACCATCGAGGGCTGCCGCATGACCGGCAAGATCCTGCTCGACGGCGAGGACATCAATGCTCGCGACGTCGATCCGGTGCAGCTCCGCGCCCGTGTCGGAATGGTGTTCCAGAAGCCGAACCCGTTTCCCAAGTCGATCTTCGAAAACGTGGCCTACGCGCCGCGAATCCACGGCCTGTGCAAATCGAAGGCCGATCTCGAGGAGGTCGTGGTCAAGAGCCTGCAGCGTGCCGGCCTTTACGAGGAGGTCAAGGACCGCCTCGACGAGCCCGGCACGGGTCTCTCGGGCGGTCAGCAGCAGCGCCTTTGCATCGCCCGCGCCATCTCGGTCAACCCCGAGGTGCTGCTCATGGACGAGCCTTGCTCGGCGCTCGACCCCATCGCCACCGCCCGCATCGAGACCTTGATCGACGAGCTCAAGAAGACCTTTTGCATCGTCATCGTGACGCACTCGATGCAGCAAGCAGCACGCGTCTCGCAGCGCACCGCCTTCTTCCATCTCGGCAAGTTGGTCGAGGTGGACGACACGGTCAAGATTTTCACCAATCCGGCCGATACCCGCACGCAGGATTACGTCACCGGCCGCTTCGGCTAGTCGGCCCCGGGAGTTCGCATGATGGATAAGCAACACGAGCACATCGTCAGGTCCTACGAGGAGGAGCTTTCCCTCCTCAACAACAACATCGCCAAGATGGGCGGTCTCGCCGAGCAGGTGCTCGGCCAGGCGATCGACGCGCTGGAGCGCCGCGATCCGGAGTTGGCCGCCGCCACCATCAACGAGGACGAAGCGATCGACGCGCTCGAGCGGGAGATCGAGGAACAGGCCGTGGTCATGATCGCCAAGCGGCAGCCCATGGCCTTCGATCTCCGCCAGATCATGGCGTCGCTTCGCATCGCCAACGACCTGGAGCGCATCGGCGACCTCGGCAAGAACATCGCCAAACGCGCCGTCGCCGTCGTGGCCGAGCAGCAGCCGAAGGCGCTGATGCTGGGCCTGAAGCACATGGGCGAGCTTTCGCTGGCGCAGCTCAAGGAGGTGCTCGACGCCTTCATCGAGCGCGACGCCGACCGGGCGCTGAAGGTCTGGTACAAGGACGAAGAGATCGACGCCATGTACAACTCGCTGTTCCGCGAGTTGCTGACCTACATGATGGAAGACCCGCGCAACATCGGGCTCTGCACCCATCTTCTGTTCGGCGCCAAGAACATCGAGCGCATCGGCGACCATGCGACCAACATCGCCGAGACGGTCTACTACCTGGTGCACGGCGCCGCGATCACCGATCAGCGGCCGAAAGGCGACACTACGAGCTCGACGCCGGTGCCGCTGAAGCGGTCGGCGGGATAGGCTCGCAATGAACGCTCTCACTCCCGGCGCGAAGGTTTTGGTCGTCGAGGACGAAGAGCCCCTTGCGCTCCTGCTGCGCTACAATCTCGAAGCCGAGGGCTATGCCGTCGATGTCGTGCATCGCGGCGACGAGGCCGAGATGGCCATTGCCGAGAGCACGCCGGATCTGATCGTGCTCGACTGGATGCTGCCCGGCATTTCGGGGATCGAGCTGTGCCGGCGCCTGCGCGCGAGCAAGGAGAGCCGGGGCATTCCCATCATCCTGCTCACGGCGCGGAGCGAGGAGGGCGACCGCATCCGGGGGCTCACCACCGGCGCCGACGATTACGTCGTTAAGCCGTTCTCGCTGCCCGAGCTCATGGCGCGAGTCCGCGCCATCCTCAGGCGCACCAACCCCGAGCGCATCGCCTCGGTCCTGAGCGTCGGCGATATCGCGCTCGACCGCGAGTCGCACCGGGTGACGCGGAACGGACGCCAAGTCCATCTCGGCCCGACCGAGTTCCGCCTGCTCGAGTTCCTGATGCAGAGTCCCGGCCGCGTCTTCAGCCGCACCCAACTGCTCGACGGCGTGTGGGGGCGCAACGTCTATGTCGATGAGCGCACCGTCGACGTCCATATCGGGCGCCTGCGCAAGGCGATGATGCGGGGGACGGAAACCGATCCGGTCCGGACCGTGCGCGGCGCGGGCTACGCCTTCTCCGACCGGCTCGAGGAGA
>DATEMT010000222.1:0-4013 GCA_035275445.1 Methyloceanibacter sp.
CCCTCGGCGTCGATGACGCTGACATGGGTCGTGCCGCGATAGGCCGAGGCGTGGCGTCCCGCCTCGCGCAACTCTGCTGCCAAGAGACCGCCGGCAAGCCGCGGCGACAGCTCCTCGCCATGGGTCTCGCGCGCTCTGTTCATGGCCGCCATGGCGCTCCGAAGCTCGAGCGCATCGACGGCGACGCCGGCGCGCACCGTCGCATCAAGATAGGCGAGACCGAAGGCGATCAGCGCGCCGCTTGCTGCGGGCGGCGGGTTGAGGGCGACGACAGCGCCCCGATGGGTCCAATAGAGCGGGTCGCGCAAGACGACGCGATAGCGTGCGAGAACGTCGTGGCCGAGATGGCGGCCGCCCGAGACTTGCTCGGCGACGATGGCGCGGCCGACATCGCCATCGACAAAGAGACGGGGGCCATCTTCGGCGACCCATTCGAGACATTCGCCGAGCTTCTCGTTGCGTAAGATTTCGCCCTCGCGCATGGGCTTGCCGCCGGGGGCGAAGATGCGCGCCACGCCCGGGCTCGCGGTCAATATCGGCGCGATGACGGTGAGGAGATAGGCCTGGAACGCGCTCAAGGGAAACCCGGCGCGCGCGGCGCGCGACGCGGGTTCGGCCAGACGCTTCATCGGCAGCCGGCACAGCGCTTCGTGGATCGCGAACAGGCCGGGGATTGCGCCCGGCGTTGCACTCGAGCCCTGGCCGATATGGAATTCCTGCTTGGCGGGGCCGAAATCGGCGTCGATGGGGAAGAAGGCGGCGTCCGCGCGCCGCTTGAGCGGGGTCTCGACGAAGAAGTCGATGAGCGCCGCCCTGTCGTCTCCCGCGCGCCGCGCCATGAGGAAGCCGCCGCCGCCGGGCGATGCGAACACGGCCTCGGCGACAAAGGCCATCAGTGCCCCGGCGAGTGCGGCGTCGAAGGCATTGCCGCCGTCTTCGAGAATTTCCGCTGCGGCCGCGGCGGTGAGCTCGTGCCCCGCTGCGACAACGCCTCTGGTCTTAGCCATGCGCCGGACTTTGGGGGGAGTTGCACGGCGCGGCAAGCCTTGCGTCATTCCCGCGAGAGCGGACCCGCTTCATTCCCGCGAAAGCAAGTTTCGCGTCATTCCCACGTGGCCGAGAGGTCATTCTCCCTCCCCGCGCGGGGAGGGTGGCGAGCGCAGCGAGCCGGGTGGGGCGCCCTTCGCAAGAACGGCAAGAATTGTTTCGATTACGCCCTCGACTTCGCGCTCGATCTGGTTGTTCCAGAAACGTAAGATTCGATAACCAGCGTTTTCGAGTGCCCGGTCGCGCGCCGCATCGGCGGCCGCGTTCTCATGCCGACCATGTTGGCCACCATCGACCTCGACGATCAACCTTTGCCGGCGACATTCGAAATCGACGATGAAGGCCAAAACCGGCGATTGACGACGAAAGTGAAAGCCAAGCTCGCGTAGCTGACGGAGCTTCACCCACAGCTTCACCTCTTGCGGCGTCATGCGCTTGCGGAGCGATCGCGCCTTTTCACTCGCCATTTTTGCAGGTTAGCACGCGGGAGAGAGCATCGCCCCACCCGGCCGGCGACGCCTTAGCGTCGCCGCCCACCCTCCCCTCACGGGGAGGGAGAACTATTCAGCGCTAGCCGAGGCGCTTCTCCAGCGCGGCGAGCTCATCTTTCAGCGCCTTGGGCAGCTTGGCGCCGAAGGTGGCGAAGTGCTCCTTGATGAGCGGAAGCTCGGCCTTCCAGCCTTCCTTGTCGACCTTGGTGAGTTCCTTCACGTCCTCGGGCGCGACTTTCAGCCCGCTGACATCGAGCGCGCCTTCCGCCGGCAGCTTGCCGATCGGGGTATCGACCGCCTTCGCCGTTCCGTCGCAGCGCTCGAAGATCCATTTCAGCACTCTGGCGTTCTCCGAATAGCCCGGCCACATGAACTTGCCGTCGCCGTTCTTGCGGAACCAGTTGACGTAGAAGATCTTCGGCATCTTTGCGCCGCCCTTCTCGCCCATCTTGAGCCAATGGGCGAAATAGTCGCCCATGTGGTAGCCGCAGAAGGGCAGCATGGCCATCGGGTCGCGGCGGATATCGCCCTTCACGCCCGAGGCCGCGGCGGTCTTCTCCGAGGCCATGATCGAGCCGAGGAAGGTGCCCTGCTGCCAGTTCTCCGCCTCGGTGACGAGCGGCACGACGGATGCGCGGCGGCCACCGAACAGAATGGCGTCGATCGGCACGCCGTTGGGATCCTCCCACTCCTTGGCGATCACCGGGCATTGCGCCGCGGGCGCGGTGAAGCGGGCATTGGGATGGGCGGCGGGACGGCCCGATTGCGGGGTCCACGAGCGGCGCATCCAATCGACGGTGTGCGCCGGCGTCGTGCCCATCTGCTCCCACCACACATCGCCGTCATCGGTGAGCGCGACGTTGGAGTAGATGCAATTGGCGTGAAGCGTCTTCATGGCGTTGGCGTTCGACTCGTCCGAGGTGCCGGGCGCCACGCCGAAGAAGCCGGTCTCGGGATTGATGGCGCGGAGCCGTCCATCCTCGCCGAACTTCATCCAGCAAATGTCGTCGCCGATGGTCTCGGCCTTCCAGCCGGGAATGGTCGGATTGACCATGGCGAGGTTGGTCTTGCCGCAAGCGGAAGGAAAGGCCGCGGCGATGTACTTCACCTTGCCCTCGGGGTTGGTGAGCTTGAGGATGAGCATATGCTCGGCCATCCAGCCCTCGTCGCGGGCCTTGACGCTCGCGATGCGAAGCGCGTGGCACTTCTTGCCGAGCAGCGCGTTGCCGCCGTAGCCCGAGCCGTAGGACCAAATCTCGCGGGTCTCGGGAAAGTGCGAGATGTACTTGGTCTTGTTGCACGGCCACGGCACGTCGGCGGTCGCGGGCGTCGACAGCGGATAGCCCACGGTATGCATGCCGCGCACGAAATCCTCGCTCTGGCCCAGCGCCTTCCACACCTTGTCGCCGACGCGGGTCATGATGTGCATGTTGGCGACGGCATAGGCGCTGTCGGTCACCATGACGCCGATGCCGGCGATCGGCGAGCCGACCGGCCCCATCGAATAGGGCAGCACATACATGGTGCGGCCGGCCATGGCGCCGTCATAGAGCTTGGTGAGCGTCGCCTTCATCTCGGCGGGGTCGAACCAGTTGTTGGTCGGACCGGCGTCGTCCTTGGACTTCGAGCAGATATAGGTCTGGTCCTCGACGCGGGCGACGTCGAGCGGATCGGAGCGCACCAGGATCGAGTTCGGTCGCTTCTCCGGATTGAGCCACAGCGCCGTGCCGCCATCGACCAGCGCTTTCAGCATGCGCTGATACTCTTCCTTGGAGCCGTCGCACCACACGACCTGGTCCGGCTTGAACAGGTTTTTCGCTTCCTCGACGAAAGCGAGCACCTTGGGATTGGCGGTCTTTGCTTCCTGGGAGGCAATCTTCGACTGAACGCTCATGCGGCGGAATCCCTTGGCAAAGTGGTGAATGGGGCGGCTCGCTCTCCCCTAGCACTGTTCGCGCGGGGCTTTCAAGGCGAGGCGCCGATAGAAAAAGGCGGTTCAGGCGGGAGTGGCGCGGGCCTCGGCGGCAAGCCGCACCAGCTCTTTTCGGGCGGCTTCAGGGGTCGCGATGCGCTCAGCGAACGGAATCCGCAAAGCCTCGCCCTCGCGAACCATATCGGACCCTTCCGGATCGATGCCGGTCATGCGCCAGCCGCCTCGAGAAGCGCCGCCAAGGGCTGTCGCGTAAAGGTCGAGCGCATCGCCGTGGTCTTCGTTCATGTGCGCGACAATCCCGGGCTCGGCGGCCACCAAAGCGTCCGCGCCGTCGAGGCTCAGCAGAAGCTCGTCCGGGGCAAGATCGAAGATGCGGCCGAAGCCGCCGATATAGTGGGCGCCTTCGACCTCGAGCCGCCAGAAGGCGAAATCGGGAAAGCCCGCGTAGAATTCGGCCTCGGGATGCCGAGCGAGAAAGCGCCGCTTCACCGCGTCATCGGTCACAGGCGCGGCCCGGCCATGGAGCGTGATCCGCGCCCCTT